>NC_015391.1:222500-522500 GCF_000195575.1 Carnobacterium sp. 17-4
CTGCCGAAGAAGGTAAAAGCCCTGTAATCGAAACCAATTTCACTCTGATCAGTATCCTGAGTACGGCGGAACACGAGAAATTCCGTCGGAATCCGGGAGGACCATCTCCCAAGGCTAAATACTCCCTAGTGACCGATAGTGAACCAGTACCGTGAGGGAAAGGTGAAAAGAACCTCGGAAGAGGAGTGAAATAGCCCCTGAAACCGTGTGCCTACAAATAGTTAAAGCCCGTTAATGGGTGATAGCGTGCCTTTTGTAGAATGAACCGGCGAGTTACGATCCCATGCGAGGTTAAGTTGATGAGACGGAGCCGCAGCGAAAGCGAGTCTGAATAGGGCGAATGAGTATGTGGTCGTAGACCCGAAACCAAGTGATCTACCCATGTCCAGGTTGAAGGTGCGGTAATACGCACTGGAGGACCGAACCCACGTATGTTGAAAAATGCGGGGATGAGGTGTGGGTAGCGGAGAAATTCCAATCGAACTTGGAGATAGCTGGTTCTCTCCGAAATAGCTTTAGGGCTAGCCTCGGAATTAGAATCATGGAGGTAGAGCAACTGTTTGGACTAGGGGCCCTTCTCGGGTTACCGAATTCAGATAAACTCCGAATGCCATTGATTTATATCCGGGAGTCAGACTGCGAGTGATAAGATCCGTAGTCGAAAGGGAAACAGCCCAGACCACCAGCTAAGGTCCCAAAGTTTATGTTAAGTGGAAAAGGATGTGGAGTTGCTTAGACAACTAGGATGTTGGCTCAGAAGCAGCCATCATTTAAAGAGTGCGTAATAGCTCACTAGTCGAGTGACCCTGCGCCGAAAATTTACCGGGGCTAAACATAACACCGAAGCTGTGGATAGAACCATTGGTTCTATGGTAGGAGAGCGTTCTAAGGGCGTTGAAGCTAGATCGTGAGGACTAGTGGAGCGCTTAGAAGTGAGAATGCCGGTATGAGTAGCGAAAGACGGGTGAGAATCCCGTCCACCGAATGACTAAGGTTTCCTGGGGAAGGCTCGTCCTCCCAGGGTTAGTCGGGACCTAAGTCGAGGCCGAATGGCGTAGACGATGGACAACAGGTTGAGATTCCTGTACCAGTTTGTTTTGTTTGAACAATGGAGGGACACAGTAGGCTAAGGAATACGCGCTGTTGGATATGCGCGTCCAAGCAACAAGTTTTGAAGTGAGTCAAATGCTTGCTTCTATAAGAACAAGTTGTGATGGGGAGGGAAATTAAGTACCGAAGTTCCCGATGTCACACTGTCAAGAAAAGCTTCTAGTTAGAAACAAACTGCCCGTACCGCAAACCGACACAGGTAGTCGAGGAGAGAATCCTAAGGTGTGCGAGAGAACTCTCGTTAAGGAACTCGGCAAAATGACCCCGTAACTTCGGGAGAAGGGGTGCTGACCAATTGGTCAGCCGCAGTGAATAGGCCCAGGCGACTGTTTATCAAAAACACAGGTCTCTGCAAAATCGTAAGATGACGTATAGGGGCTGACGCCTGCCCGGTGCTGGAAGGTTAAGAGGATGGGTTAGCTCTCGGGCGAAGCTCAGAATTGAAGCCCCAGTAAACGGCGGCCGTAACTATAACGGTCCTAAGGTAGCGAAATTCCTTGTCGGGTAAGTTCCGACCCGCACGAAAGGCGTAACGATCTGGGCACTGTCTCAACGAGAGACTCGGTGAAATTATAGTACCTGTGAAGATGCAGGTTACCCGCGACAGGACGGAAAGACCCCATGGAGCTTTACTGCAGTTTGATATTGAGTGTTTGTACAGCTTGTACAGGATAGGTAGGAGCCATTGAAGCCAGGACGCCAGTCTTGGTGGAGGCGTTGGTGGGATACTACCCTTGCTGTATGACCACTCTAACCCACAGCCCTTATCGGGCTGGGAGACAGTGTCTGACGGGCAGTTTGACTGGGGCGGTCGCCTCCTAAAGAGTAACGGAGGCGCCCAAAGGTTCCCTCAGAATGGTTGGAAATCATTCGCAGAGTGTAAAGGCATAAGGGAGCTTGACTGCGAGACCTACAAGTCGAGCAGGGACGAAAGTCGGGCTTAGTGATCCGGTGGTTCCGCATGGAAGGGCCATCGCTCAACGGATAAAAGCTACCCTGGGGATAACAGGCTTATCTCCCCCAAGAGTCCACATCGACGGGGAGGTTTGGCACCTCGATGTCGGCTCATCGCATCCTGGGGCTGTAGTCGGTCCCAAGGGTTGGGCTGTTCGCCCATTAAAGCGGTACGCGAGCTGGGTTCAGAACGTCGTGAGACAGTTCGGTCCCTATCCGTCGCGGGCGTAGGAAATTTGAGAGGAGCTGTCCTTAGTACGAGAGGACCGGGATGGACACACCTCTGGTGTACCAGTTGTTCTGCCAAGGGCATTGCTGGGTAGCTATGTGTGGACGGGATAAACGCTGAAAGCATCTAAGCGTGAAGCCCCCCTCAAGATGAGATTTCCCATCACGTAAGTGAGTAAGACCCCTGAGAGATGATCAGGTAGATAGGTTGGAAGTGGAAGTATAGCGATATACGGAGCGGACCAATACTAATCGGTCGAGGACTTAACCAAAGCAATACCCGGTGTACAAAGGTAAGCAAACGAATTACACTTTAAACTTTATCCAGTTTTGAGAGTCCAACGGACTTTTGATTGAAATTGTGTGGTGATGATGGCAAGAAGGTCACACCTGTTCCCATGCCGAACACAGAAGTTAAGCTTCTTAGCGCCGATGGTAGTGAAGGGTTTCCCTTTGTGAGAGTAGGACGTTGCCACGCAAATTCAATTATTTTTTTTTATCCCATGGAGGTTTAGCTCAGCTGGGAGAGCATCTGCCTTACAAGCAGAGGGTCGGCGGTTCGATCCCGTCAACCTCCACCATGAGTCATTAGCTCAGTTGGTAGAGCATCTGACTTTTAATCAGAGGGTCGCAGGTTCGAATCCTGCATGACTCATAACTAATCATTCAAACAGGGTTAGTTATGCCAGACTTATTGCGGGTGTGGCGGAATTGGCAGACGCACTAGATTTAGGATCTAGCGTCGCGAGACGTGGGGGTTCAAGTCCCTTCACCCGCACCATTTTTTAGTTGAATGATTAGTGAAGTACCACTTTAGCCGGCTTAGCTCAGTTGGTAGAGCATCTGATTTGTAATCAGAGGGTCGAGGGTTCAACTCCTTTAGCCGGCATTTTTTTGCGAAAGTAGTTCAGTGGTAGAACATCACCTTGCCAAGGTGGGGGTCGCGGGTTCGAATCCCGTCTTTCGCTTACTAGTTCAACTAGTGAGGTCATTCGCAAGAATAAACAGCTGTTCTAATGCCGGGGTGGCGGAACAGGTAGACGCACAGGACTTAAAATCCTGCGGTGAGTGATCACCGTGCCGGTTCGATTCCGGCCCTCGGCACCATTTGCACCCATAGCTCAATTGGATAGAGTACTTGACTACGAATCAAGGGGTTAGAGGTTCAAGTCCTCTTGGGTGCATTTCTTTTGAAAAAGAGAATAACTCAGTAACGGGAAGTAGCTCAGCTTGGTAGAGCACTTGGTTTGGGACCAAGGGGTCGCAGGTTCGAATCCTGTCTTCCCGATAAATAATTTAAAAAGATAATTTCTCTTGTTTTAGAGGAATTATCTTTTTTTGTTTATTAGCCAGGTGAGCATGATTGCACATAAAGGGAATTTACAAGCTGAATTAGAAGAAAGTGAGTAGAGATGCTTTTCAAATCTTCTTATTTCTCGTATAATGAAAGTCAGTATTAGTCAAGAATGCTCCAGGGGTTAACTGGAGGCATCCTCCACTATTAATTTAATTTGCTTTTAGCAATTTTAAAGGTAAGCTAAATAATACGTCTAGTGTTAGGACTAAAAGAAAAGGAGTGTTACTAAAAAAACACCATTGCAATGTAGAGCAATTAGAGATAAAATCTTTACCATACATTAAAATGTTTTAGTAACAAGTACCCCATGCACAATCAAAACATGTCGGATATCATTGAAGCTTATTTAAAAAAAGTTTTAGGTCAAGATGAACAAGTCGAAATTAGGCGTAGTGAAATGGCAGATCGATTTAATTGTGTTCCTTCTCAAATAAATTATGTGATAAATACTCGCTTTACTGTACAACAAGGCTATTTGGTTGAAAGTAAACGTGGTGGTGGCGGGTATATACGAATCATTAAAGTGAAGTTGTTAGCTGAAGCTGAAATGCTGGATATGATGATTGATATTATTGGGAAAAAGATTTCTCAAAAGAATGCTTATTCTATTATAGAGAGATTATTTGAATCTGAGATGTTGACTAAACGAGAGGCAAACATCATGTTAGCAGTAATGGAAAAGTCACTCCTAAATTCTAGCGGAGCAGATGAAAATGAATTAAGAGCTAAATTACTAATAGCTTTTTTAAACAATTTAAAATATGAGTAAAGTATAAAAACGGAGGCGAAATGAATGGATGAATTATTTTCTGAAAAAGCAAGAATGGTTTTGATCATGGCGCAAGAAGAAGCAAAAGGATTTCGTCATCATTCTGTAGGAACTGAGCACATTCTTTTAGGGTTAATTATGGAACAAGATGGTATTGCAGGAAAAACGTTAAGACAATTTTCTGTTACTGAAATGGATATTCGTGAAGAAATTGAACACTTTACGGGTTATGGAACAATGAAGTACCTTTCTAAAAATGCGATTCTTCCTTATTCACCAAGAGCCAAACAAGCCATTACGTTTGCAACAGATGAAGCAAGACGCATGGGATCAGCGCTTGTTGGTACAGAACATTTATTGCTAGGATTATTGCGTGAAGAAGATATTTTATCTTCTAAAATTTTAAACAACTTAGACATTAATTTAAATAAAGCTCGTCAAATCGTATTGAAAAAAATCGGTTTGAGCGATGTAACGAATGGTAAAGGAAGAAAAGCTAAGCCAGCTGCTAAACAAGTTGCCGGTACACCTACTTTGGACTCACTAGCTCGTGATCTAACAGCTGTCGCAAGAGAAGGAAAGCTAGATCCAGTTGTTGGTCGTCACAAAGAAATCCAACGTATTATTCAAGTTTTAAGTCGCCGAACAAAAAATAACCCTGTTTTGGTTGGGGAACCTGGTGTCGGTAAAACAGCCATTGCAGAAGGTTTAGCACAAAAAATTATTGATGGAGAAGTTCCAGCTGCATTAGCCAATAAACGATTAATGATGCTAGATATGGGTTCATTGGTAGCTGGTACAAAATATCGTGGTGAGTTTGAAGAACGAATGAAAAAAGTGATTGATGAGATTTATCAAGATGGCGAAGTGGTTTTATTTATAGATGAATTGCATACTTTAATTGGTGCTGGTGGAGCAGAAGGTGCAATTGATGCATCGAATATTTTGAAGCCTGCATTAGCGCGTGGCGAGTTGCAAACGATTGGAGCAACAACTTTAGATGAATACCAAAAGTATATTGAAAAGGATGCAGCTTTAGAAAGACGATTTGCACCCATTCATGTGGATGCTCCTTCAGAAGAAGAAGCTGAAGAGATATTGTTAGGATTACGTTCTCGTTATGAAGAGCATCATGGTGTTGAAATTACAGATGAGGCAGTACATGCTGCGGTTAAGTACTCATCACGTTATATTATGTCAAGACAGTTACCAGATAAAGCCATTGATTTGATAGATGAATCAGCTTCTAAAGTAAGATTAGATGTTTCGAGTAAACCTTCGCCAGTTGCAGCTGCGGTTACAGATTTAGAAGGTTTAATACAAGAAAAAGAAGAAGCTATTCAATTGCAAGATTTTGAAAAAGCAGCGAAAATTCGTTCAAAAGAAATGAAGCAACGCAAAAAGATCGAAAGTTTAATTCAAAAACAAGAAGGAAAAGCTGCTTCAAATTCCTTACAAGTAACGGAAAGAGATATTGCGGAAGTTGTTGCTTTATGGACAGGTATTCCAATTCAACAAATGGAACAAAAAGAATCAGACCGTTTAATGAATTTAGAAAAAGTATTGCATAAACGTGTAATTGGACAAGAGAAAGCTGTGGGTTCAGTCTCTAGGGCGATTAGACGATCTAGAAGTGGATTGAAAGATCCAAACCGTCCTATCGGGTCATTTATGTTCTTGGGGCCTACTGGTGTAGGTAAAACAGAATTAGCTAAGGCACTTGCGGAAGCTATGTTTGGTAATGAAGAAGCTCTAGTTCGAGTAGATATGTCTGAGTTTATGGAAAAATATAGTACAAGTCGTTTAATTGGTTCACCTCCCGGATATGTTGGTTATGATGAAGGTGGTCAATTAACTGAAAAAATTCGTCAAAAACCCTATTCAGTTATTCTATTTGATGAAGTCGAAAAAGCTCATCCAGATGTATTTAATATTTTATTACAGGTCTTGGATGATGGTCATTTAACAGATGCTAAAGGACGAAAAGTTGATTTCAAAAACACAGTAATGATTATGACATCTAACTTAGGCGCAACAGCATTAAGAGATGAAAAAGCTGTTGGATTTGGTACAGCAAACAATAAAAAAGATCATTCAGCAATGGAAAAACGAATCATGGAAGAATTGAAGAAAACGTTCAAACCTGAGTTTATCAATAGGATTGATGATTCGATTGTTTTCCATTCTCTGGAAAAAGAAGAGTTAACTCAAATCGTTAAATTAATGGCACACACCATTATTAAACGATTAAAAGATATGGATATTGAAGTTAAAATCACTCAAGCGGCTATAGATGTGATTGCTAAAGCTGGTTATGATCCTGAATATGGAGCACGCCCAATTCGTCGTGCACTTCAGAAAGAAGTGGAAGATCGATTGAGTGAAGAGTTATTGAGTGGCCGAGTTAAAATCGGTGATCAGATCACCATTGGTGCTTCAAAAGGAACTATTCGGATTACAGTAAAAGATCTTAAAAAGGTAAATGAAAAATCGTTAGCTACAAGTGAGAATGTATAATTCGATTGTTAACAGGAAAAATAAAACATCTACTATCTTTTAAAGATAGTAGATGTTTTTATTCGTGTTTTGATTTTCTTTCTGCTATTATAAAATAAAGAAACGACGAAAGGAAAGTGGCTATTCATGAAAAATTCAACTAAAGCTTTATTAATAGGAGTTGGAACAGTATTTGCGATGGGAGCAATTGTTGTTTCGTCTTCAAACATGGCAATGGAAAAAATCGAGTCTAAAATCAATCGTAAAAGAGCAAGATACTTTGTAAAAGAAAAATTAAAAGGAAACGAAAAAGCAATGACTGTTGTAGATGACTTATCAGATGTGGAAGTAGCGAACTTATTGAGTGTCGTAGACAAAGTTTCAGATTTAAGAGGTAGTGTAAGCTCTTATGGAGACCATTTCAAAGATACAACAAGTGATTTTAGAGATGCTTTCATGGAAAAAAAACATGATTTGAAACATGAACTTAAACATCATAAAAAAGATTTAAAACATAAATTAAAAAAATAAAGTAGTTGTCATTCATGAAAAAATACTCTTGCGTTAAGTTATTACTTAACGCAAGAGTATTTTTTTAGATTGTTAATAAGTAACAAAGAAGTAAATCATTTCTATTTTTTAATGAAAGACCTGATTCTTCATAGAAGCGATCTAGCCGATACTGCAAAGTGTTTCGATGGATAAAAAGATATTTTGCGGCCAAACTGATATTTCCTTGATTTAACCATATTGCTGTAATCAATTCTTTAGTTTCGGGATGTGAAGCCAAGTCTTTTTTTAAGTGCTGGATAATGGGACTTTTTGAGAGAGCATCTGAAGCATAATAACTAAGTGCGACATCAGGTAATGAAAAGACTTGTTTATTTCCTTTCAGCTGATTAAAAAAGATAGCTTGTTCTTCTTTAAAAAAACGTTTGAATTCTAGAGAAATGGACCAATGTTGACCGATATAGCCACTAGTTTTAGTAGAAAAATCATCGTCTAAGGTTTGTAAGATTCCAATTGTTTCGTCTTGGGTGATCGAATAATCTGAATAACGGTGGATCAATAGCCCATAGTGGTCATTGATAAAGAAAGCCTCTTGTACATCTTTAAAGAAACTTTTAAAAGAACTTAGCCATAGTTTCTTATCAAATTGTGTATCTTTTTTATTAATATCAAATTGAATAATTCGATAAACTCCAGTTTCAACAGGCAAGTGTGGCTGACCCTCTAATAAAAAGTCAGACCATTTTGATTGCGGATTACCTGTGTTTTGAGTAGAAGCAGTTTTGTTAAATACAAGATAAAGTAATTTTATTTCTGAAGAGGTCAATTGTTTTTTATCAAAGTGGATCCATTTGTTGTTGTAAGGAAACGTTAAATAATTCTGATCATTTTTTGTGTCATCGGTTAAAAAAGCAGATGGGTAAATAGATTTAAACTGATTAAAATTCATAAAAGCACTCCTTTAAATGAAAACCATTACATTATAGTCTATAATGCTATTCTATCATTTTTTTATAAGTTTGTAGATAAATTATGCTATGATAAAGAAAAAGAACAGGTGAAGGAATGGGAAGATGTTAACAACAGAAGATAAAACGTATTTTATGCAAGAAGCGATTAAGGAAGCTCATAAAGCCGAAGAAAAATTAGAAGTTCCCATTGGTGCAATCGTTGTATTAAATGGAAAAATTATTGGTCGTGGACACAATAGAAGAGAAGAATCGAATGATGCAACGACACATGCTGAAATGTTAGCTATTCAAGAAGCCAACCGGTATTTAGGGAATTGGCGATTAGAAGAAGCTCAGTTATTTGTGACATTGGAACCTTGTCCTATGTGTAGTGGCGCGATGATTTTGTCTCGTGTAAAAGAGCTTTATTATGGAGCTAGTGATCCTAAAGGCGGGACAGCAGGCACATTGATGAATTTATTGACTGATGAACGGTTTAATCATCAAGTTCAAATTGAATCAAGTCTTTTAGAACAAGAATGTGGCGAATTGCTAAGCACCTTTTTCCGAGAATTAAGAAAGCGTAAAAAAGAAGAAAAGTTACAAAGAAAAGCTAAACAACTCAAACAAGACGACAACCAAGTATAATACAAGGTTGCCGTCTATTTTTTGTTAAATTAGTTACATTATTGCTGCATCATATCTTGATCTTTTGTAATTACAGCTTGAGTCGCTTTAGTGATAGAAGATATAAACCCGGTATCTTCTAAGGTTAGAATCCCTTCGACGGTTGTTCCACCGGGAGAAGAGACTTGGTCAATCAAATTCCATGGTGTTTCTTTACTGTCTAGTACTAATTTTCCACTTCCGAGAACAGCTTGAGCAGCAATTTTGGTTGCTACGTCTTTTGGCATCCCGTTTTTCACAGCGGCCCGTGCTAATGAATCGATAAACAAAAAGACAAATGCAGGTGAACTCCCAGCAATCGCTGTGAAGGTACTAAAGTCTTTTTCAGGTAATGCAATCGTTTCGCCAATTGCTTTAAACATATTTAAAACGAATGATAACTGTTCCGGAGTAGTATAGTCATTTCCGCAAAGGGCGGTCATCCCTTCTCCAACTTGTGAGTTTAGATTTGGCATTGCTCGTATGATAGGTGTTTGATTGCCTTCACTCAATAGTTCGGATAGCTTTTGAAGTGTTGTTCCAGCAGCAATAGAAACCACTACTGGTTGATGAACAGCAATTTCTTCTTCTATATCTGCTAAAATAGTTGGAAAAACATTTGGTTTAGCTGCAAGTACTAATACGTCAACTTTGGATACTAATTCTTTATTCGATGAACAAGCTTGAGTTCCGGTTTCTCCAGTAAACTGTGCCAGTTTTTCTGGAGTTGTATTGTGTACATAAATATCTTGATTCGAGGTATGTCCATTTTGTATCATTCCTTTAATAATGGCACCAGCCATATTTCCAATACCAATGAATCCTACTTTCATAAGTCAACACTCCTACATTTTCATTTTCTTTATTTATTTTACCATAGATAGAGAAATAGTTTTATTTATCCCTTACAATAGCTAGGTAGAAGTGTATAAGCTTTTAGTAGTATGATAGTATACAGGTATATAAGCAGAAGTAGGGGGTTAGCTGATGTTTGACAAGATACGGAATCCAATTCTTTTTCAAGGAACGTTAACCAAAAAGAACTATTTTGAGGGCTGGTACTATAAACAAGTTTCAATAGACGAAAAAACCAGTATCAGTTTTATTCCAGGAGTGAGTTTATTTAAAGGCGATGAGCATAGTTTTATCCAGTATATCTATGTAGCGTTAAATGAACAAAATGAGCAGGTTACAAAAACAGGGTATATCCGGTACCGGTTAGATGAATTTAGTTATCAACATAAACCATTTTTAGTTCAAATTGGAGATAATGTATTCACAGAATCGTTTATTTCGATTCAACTCAGGGATGAACAGCTAACTATTCAAGGGAAATTAATTTTAAATGCTTTTCAAGAAATAAAAAAGACCGTGTTTTCCCCTTCTATTATGGGCGGGTTTGCGTATATTCCAAAAATGGAGTGTTACCATGGTGTGATTAGCATGAATCATACTTTAAAAGGCTTCTTGAATATAAATAATCAAAAAATTGATTTTACAATGGGAAAAGGCTACATTGAAAAAGACTGGGGTACTTCTTTTCCAAAGGAATACACATGGATACAGTCAAATCATTTTAAAAATCCAAGTACTAGTATCTTTTTTTCAGTAGCACATATTCCCTTTCATGTGACAACCTTTAAAGGATTTATCTGTGCTCTAGTAGTAGATGATAAGGAGTACCGATTTGCAACATACAATAACAGTAAAATTACAATAGAGAATCAAAAGAGTGATACAGTAACTATTTTTCTTGAGAATAAAGACGCTGAACTGACTATAAAAGGCACCATTACAACTGCTGGTGAATTGATTGCTCCAAAAGATGGCATTATGACCAAAGTGATAAAAGAAGGCTTATCTGGCGAAGTTGAAATTTTTCTGAAAGATAAAAAAAGTCAGAGTGTATATCAAGATTTTAGTAAACTAGCTGGTATAGAAATAGTAGAACCTTAAACGAAAGGGATGGAAAAATGACAAGCGATCAAAAGAAGATTTTTTACAGTTTTTTTGACTATGAACTAGGAACGCTTTCCCTAGCCGCAACTGAAAATGGACTTTGTTTTGTAGGATCTTTAAACGAACCTTTGAGTGAACTTGAATTAGGAATCGCAAGACTGTTCCCAAAATCCATTTTAATTGAAGATGAGATAAGACTAGAGATGTATCATCATCAGCTCTTGGAATATTTTACGGGGTCTAGAACGACGTTTACATTTCCAATAGATGTCAATGGAACTTTTTTTCAACAGAAAGTATGGGAAGCTTTAAAAGGCATCCCGTATGGCGAAACAAAATCATATGGAGAGATTGCCACTCAAATTGGACAGCCGGGTTCTTATCGAGCTGTTGGAACAGCAGTAGGAAGAAATCCGTTGTTGATTGTCGTTCCTTGCCATCGAGTGATTCATAAAAATGGAAAAATATCTGGGTATCGAGGAACATTAGAGATGAAAGCAAAATTATTGATGCTAGAAAAGACTGCTTTAAGCAGGGCCACTATGAACTAATCTAAAACATGGGAATCATACATTTTTCAATGTATGATTCTTTTTTTTATGATTCATGAAAAGCGTAGACGAAATCGCAAGTTCCGTATATACTAGATATAGAATTATGTTGTTTGAAAAAACTATATATAGTATTTAATGAAAATAAGAGGGTGTAAACGTATGGCATATGAAAAAGACGTGAGTATTTGTGAAATATCAAACAAACATTTGCTTAAAGTATTGAAAAGAGATGGCCGTGAAGTTGAATTTAAGGAAGAAAAAATCTTTTCTGCTTTATTGAAAGCACACCAGTCATTAGAAAAAGAGACCGATAAAGAAACAGTGAAAGAATTAAAAGGGATTGTCACAAAAGTAAAAGAGGAAATTGCAAAACGATTTTCAGCAGATATCAAGATTTATGAAATTCAAAGTATCGTAGAACATACTTTATTAGATGCTCACGAACATGATTTAGCAGAAGCCTATCTACTTTATCGGTCTCGTCGTGATTTGGAAAGAAGCCAATCAACGGATATCAATTATGCTATTCACCATCTATTGCGTAAAGAACAAACTCTAGTTAATGAAAATGCGAATAAAGACAGCAATATCTTTAATACGCAAAGAGATCTTACTGCGGGGGTAGTTGCTAAATCTATTGGCCTTAAACTCTTGCCAAAACATGTAGCTAATGCCCATCAAAAAGGAGATATTCATTATCATGACTTAGATTATCAACCCTATTCTCCAATGACAAATTGTTGTTTGATTGATTTTAAAAGTATGTTTAATGAAGGGTTTAAAATCGGAAATGCAGAAGTAGAAAGTCCTCGTTCTATCCAAACAGCTGCAGCTCAAATGGCTCAAATTATTGCCAATGTAGCCTCTAGTCAATATGGCGGATGTAGTGCAGACCGAATCGATGAAGTATTGGCTCCATACAGCCGTTTAAATTATCAAAAACATTTAGAAACAGCTAAAGAATGGATTATAGGTGAAGAAAAGCAGCAGCAATACGCAAAAGACAAAACAAAAAAAGATATTTATGATGCAATGCAAAGCTTAGAATATGAAATCAATACACTTTATTCATCTCAAGGACAAACACCTTTTACAACATTAGGATTTGGCCTGGGAACTGATTGGTTTGAAAGAGAAATTCAACGTTCCATCTTACTTGTGCGCATTAATGGTTTGGGTAAAGAAAAAAGAACCGCTATTTTCCCAAAACTTGTATTTTCGCTTCAACGAGGAATCAATTTAAATCCAGAAGATAAAAATTACGATTTGAAAAAATTAGCTTTAACTTGTTCAACGAAAAGAATGTATCCTGATGTTTTGATGTACGATAAAATTGTCGCTTTAACAGGTAGTTTTAAAGCTCCAATGGGCTGTCGCTCTTTTTTGCAAGGGTGGACAGATACAGAAGGAAATGAAGTGAACTCTGGGAGAATGAATTTAGGCGTGGTCACCATGAATTTACCGCGTATAGCCTTGGAGTCTAATGGAAGTATGGAGTTGTTTTGGGAAATATTGAATGAACGACTAATGGTTTGTCGTGATGCACTAGTTTATCGTGTTCAACGGACAAAAGAAGCCACACCTGAAAATGCACCCATTCTATATCAGCATGGAGCTTTTGGGAAGCGACTCAAAAAAGAAGATCATGTTGATGATTTGTTTAAAGACAAACGTGCTACGGTATCTTTAGGGTATATTGGACTATATGAAACAGCAACGGTATTTTTTGGGCCCGATTGGGAGAAGAATGAAGAAGCTAAAACATTTACTTTAACAATCCTCAAAAAAATGAAACAAAATGCAGATATGTGGGGAGAAGAACAGGGTTACCATTTTAGTGTGTATTCAACTCCAAGTGAAAGTTTAACCGATCGCTTTTGTCGTTTAGATACGAAAAAGTTTGGTGTAATAGATGATATTACAGATAAAGAGTATTATACGAATAGTTTTCATTATGATGTTCGTAAAAAACCGACACCATTCGAAAAAATAGAATTTGAAAAAGATTATCCGGAATACACTTCTGGAGGGTTCATTCACTACTGTGAGTATCCAAATATGCAACAGAATCCAAAAGCATTGGAAGCTGTGTGGGATTACGCATATGACCGTATTGGATACCTAGGAACCAACACTCCTATTGATCATTGTTATGATTGCGGCTTTGATGGCGATTTTGATCCAACAGAACGAGGATTTAAATGCCCAGAATGCGGCAACACGAATCCAGAAACATGTGACGTTGTAAAAAGAACCTGTGGCTACCTAGGTAATCCTCAAGCCAGACCAATGGTTCATGGAAGACATAAAGAAATTTTAGCACGAGTCAAACATATGCCAAATGATAAGGAAGAGAAACAAGATGAGAAATCCTAAACCAAAAGAGTGGCTGGCTAAGGACTACAGCCAAAGCCGAATCGCAGATTATAAACCGTTTAATTTTGTTGATGGAGAAGGTGTGAGATGCAGTTTGTATATGAGTGGGTGTTTGTTTGCATGCAAGGGATGTTACAATAAAATCGCTCAAAATTTCGCATACGGGTTTGATTACACAATAGAACTGGAAGATACCATTATAGAAGACTTACGGCAACCTTACGTCCAAGGTTTAACGCTCTTAGGCGGAGAGCCATTTTTAAATACTCAGGTGGCTGTCCCACTGGCCAAAAGAATTCGTTCTGAATATGGTGAAACAAAAGATATCTGGTCATGGACAGGATATACTTGGCAAGAATTGATGCAAGAATCTGACGACAAGTTAGAACTGCTTTCCTTGCTAGATGTTGTGGTAGACGGGCGTTTTGAATTGGCGAAAAAAGATTTGAGCTTACAGTTTAGAGGAAGTTCAAATCAGCGCATTATTGATGTACAAACATCATTGAAACAGAATGAAGTTATTTTATGGAAAAATCAGTTTATTTGAAGATAGAAACAATCGATCCTTTATTTTTGGGAAGAAGTAGCATGAAATGCAGAGAATGTGCTACACTACAACTAGTTAAAGGAGCGGATAGCAATGGATGGAAAATCAAGAGCGAACATTAAAATTGATGGATTAGTCGATATTGTTTTAAAAAAAGATCAACGCACGAATAAATTAACTAGAGGACATGTGAAACGCATTTTAACAAATAGTGCTCAGCATCCGCATGGCATTAAAGTGATGTTGAAAGAAGGAGACCAAGTTGGTCGCGTGCAAAAAGTCTTAACAGATGATGCTAAATAATTAAGCAATTAAAGAGAATGAAAAAGGGTACCAAGATAATGTGAATACATTATCTTGGTACCCTTTTTAGTTCGTGTAATAATTAATTAAAAAAATTTTATTGTTCAGTATCAGTTGGGCTGTCGACGTACAAAAGTCTGCAAACGTGAACCAATAAGAAAAGCAAAAATAGCTTTAAGGATATCTCCTGGAATAAACAATAAAAATCCGGTTTTTAAAATAAGGCTAGTGCTCATTGTCAAATGAAGATAACCTCGTACAATAAGAGCCATATAAGGTAATCCAAACAAATAAAAAATACTTGAACCAATGAGGAGAGCCCATATAGCAGATTTTGTTGTAAATCCTCTGCTTTCTAAGAACCAAGCCATCACATAGGCTCCAATGATAAAACCAAATACAAATCCAAAACTAGGGCTTAAAAAGGATTGGAATCCTTTAAAGATCAAGATTAAGAATAAATGCAATGCTTGTGCTACAAAAGCTGCTCTTTTTGGTAAGATCAGACCCGTTAACAAGACAAATAGAGTTTGCAATGTAAACGGGACTGGCCCTAATGGTAAGCTGATAAAGCTGCTAATATAAGTTAATGCCGCCATAAGACTGCAAAAAGTTACTTCTCGTATAGTTAATTTTGACATAAGAGTCTCCTTTTAGATGCACCAATAAATTACTGGAACGGTTTTTTCATAACAATCTCTCCGTAAGACAATGTCCGTTGATGACCATCAGACATTTGGATTACTAATCCTCCTTGAGAATCAATATCAATCGGAATAGCTTCAAATTCTTGTTTGCGTTCTTTAAAAGTAATCTTTTTACCAATTACAAAACAACGTTTTTTATATTCATCCAGAAAAGAACGATCTTCAATGGTTTGGTAGATGTCATAGAAATGATTCGTAATTTCGGCCACTAAAAGATTGCGGTCAAAATATTCTGTTTCTTCAGAAGAAAGAAGGGATCCTGCAATAGTAGTCAACTCATCAGGGAAGCCAGTGGAAGGTTCTTTAACATTTACCCCTATACCAACAATCAATGTTTCTACTTTTCCACTTTCAAAATCGGAGACAGCTTCTGTTAGAATCCCACATATTTTTGTTTCGTTAAGATAAATATCGTTTACCCATTTAATTTGGGGTTGTTTAGTGGTTATTTTTTCAATAGCTAAGCAAACAGCTACAGCCGCAGCCGTAGTAACTAGAGCAGCATCCGCCATACTTAAATTAGGTTTTAGAAAAAAACTTAAGTACACCCCAGTTTGATTAGGTGAATAAAACGATTTACCTAATCGTCCTCGACCGTTAGTTTGTTCTTCAGATACAACAAGTCCTTGGTGTGAAGAATCTAGCATGGCCAGTTTTCGAGCTTCACTATTTGTAGAATCAATTGTTTTAAATGGATAGATAGGAAAATGTTGTAAATTAGGTTGTAAATAGGATCTAATCGCATCAGTAGAAATAATATCTGAACTTAAAGAAAGTCGGTAGCCTTTATTTGTGACCGCTTCAATAATGTATCCTTCTTCTTGCAAAGATTTGATGCCTTTCCAAATAGATGTTCTTGAAAGACCCAAGCTATCTGCTAAGGATTGTCCAGAAATGCTGTTTCCTTTTTGTTGTTCTAATAAAGAAAGAATGCGTAATTTTGTAGACATAAGTTCACCTCTTTTTTAGTATAAGAGGTCAAAAATCTATTGTCAACCAAAATAAAAATTAAAGGTAACGATTGTTTGGATAGTATATAATATCCTGGAGGTTTAATAGGGGGAAATATTTGATAGAGTGATTAAATCATATTATTAGCTGAAGATTAGGGAAGTAAAGCATAGGAATAACGCTTGTTTAATCGTTATAGAAGTAGTAATATTAGAACATTCTACAAAAAATAAAGTGACACAAAAATTAAAGGAGAATAAAGATGCCTGTAATGAAATTAAAACATGTAAATAAATCATATAAAATTAATGGTGGAGAAACATTTCAAGCATTGAAAGATGTTAATTTGTCTTTTGAAAAAGGAGAATTGGTTTCCATCATTGGAGAGTCAGGTAGTGGGAAATCTACACTGATGAATTTAATTGGTGGATTAGATTCTGATTTTCAAGGTGAAATCGTTGTTGATGGTGATAATATCCGCGACTATTCTGAAAAAGATTTAGTACAGTACCATAAAGAAAAAGTCGGGTTTGTATTTCAGAGTTTTAATCTGATCTCGCACTTATCAGTTTTAGATAATGTAACCTTGGCTATGACGCTGTCGAATGTTTCGAAGGCGGAACGTGAGAAAAGAGCTAAAGAAATATTAGCTGCGGTAGGTCTGCAAGATCAATTACACAAAAAACCTGATGCAATATCTGGAGGACAGAAGCAACGTGTAGCCATTGCTCGTGCGTTAGTGAATGATCCTGATATTATTATTGCAGATGAACCAACTGGAGCGTTGGATTCAGAAACAACGGAGCAAGTCTTAGAAATGATCAAAGAGATTGCCGAAAATGGGAAACTTGTCATTATGGTAACCCATTCTGAAAGAGTAGCAGCTTATTCTAGTCGAGTTGTGACGATTGATGATGGACGAGTAATCAATGATCAAGTAAAAGATACCTTAACGGTTACAGATAATAAATACAAAACAAGCAAACCAAACCGTAATAAGAATTTGAGTTTGTTTGGAGCAATGAAATTAGCATTGCTAAACATGAAAGAAAAGTTATCTCGTAATATTTTGATAGCACTAGGTGGAAGCATCGGAATTATGAGTGTTATTTTGATGCTTTCTCTAGGTAACGGAGTAAACGCCTATTTAACAGATACCATGAATAGCCAAGTGAATCCATTAGTTAGTGAAGTTCATATGCCAGATGAAGAAACTGGAAATCAGACAGATGTAAATGAAATGCAAGATCAAAATCCTATGTTAGGGTTATCTAGCGCAGGATCATTTGAATCTGAAAATATTGAAGAACTATCTGAAATTGATCATGTAGAGGCTGTTGAAGAAGGCTTTACTAATTTTTCTATTGGAACAAACAAAGCAACATTTGATGGAAATACTGCTCAGTTTATGAGTGTAACAACTGTTTCTTCCATGATTACTAGTGCAGATATTATAGAAGGATCATTGCCTAAAGATGGTGAAGTTGTGATCACTCAAAATATGGCTGATACTTTAGGTGAAGACCTTGTAGGACAGGATATTCAGATAGAAACAATTGTTAATGAAGAGCCACTGGATCTAACAATGACTGTCAGCGGTATTTATGGTTCTGAAGGGGGATTAGACACGGTATATTTGACCTATGAAGATTTAAAATTATTTGTAGAAGAAGCTGGTGGCGAACTAAATCCTAATATCGTTTACCTTGTTTCAGATAGTGCGGATAACACAGAGTCTATCAAGGCTGAAGTTGAGGAGTTAAACTACAAAGGCTCTACAACCGAAGCATTAGCAGATACGTTTAGTCAAATGCTGGATATTTTTACGTATGTACTAGCAGGAGTTGCTGGAATTTCGTTAATTGTATCAGCTATTATGATCTTAACCGTTCTTTACATCAGTGTAGTTGAACGTACAAAAGAAATTGGTGTCATCAAAGCAATTGGAGGGCGTAAAAAAGATATTCGCCGTATTTTTGTATCTGAATCTTTCTTAATTGGTTTATTTAGCGGATTGTTTGGAGTTGGCATTGCTTGGGGGTTATCATTAGCTGCTAATGCTATAAGTATAAATTACTTTGATGTTGCTATTATTAATTTAACACCAACGTATGCTTTATCTGGTATTGTGCTAAGCATTTTCATCAGTATGGTAGCCGGTTTAATGCCTGCAGCAAAAGCAGCAAAATTAGATCCGGTAGAGTCATTAAGAAGAGACTAATTTACATGTTGGAGAACTAAATTACAGGCTGGTGAGCGAAGATGAGAAAAGTAGAGGTACTGGACTATCAAACAGAATGGCCACTGTTGTTTGAAAAAGAGAAAAAAGTTCTTCATCAACTATTCCAAGAAAATAGCCATGTGGTTTTTCATATTGGCAGTACAGCTGTTCCAGGATTAGCAGCAAAGCCGATTATTGATTTAATGCCTGTAGTTTATAACTTGCATCGAACAGATGCATTGAATGAAGAAATGGAACAGTTGGGATATGTGGTAAAGGGTGAGAATGGTTTGCCGGGTAGACGTTACTTTGAAAAAGGCGGCGACTACCGCACCCATCACGTACATCTTTTTCAAATAGGCAATCAAGAAATTATACGGCACTTAGCTTTTCGCGATTATTTAAGAGCGCACCCTAAAGAAGCTCAAAGGTATGGACAGTTAAAAAAAGAAAGTGCGTTACAGTATCCAAATGATATTGCTGCTTATATCGAGGCTAAGATGACAGTGGTAAAAGAAATAGAACAATTAGCCCTACACTGGTATAAAACCACCAAATAAAACCTAGCGCATACTGTGAATCAACAGTATGCACTAGGTTTTTATTTTTATGGCTATTGCTAGTTAAGGTTTTACTAATCCATTAGCCGATATTATCTTATTGTGACTGAGGTAAACTCTAGGTACTCTTTTTCCTACCAAACAAGCCACTTCGTAATGAATCGTATTCATTTGTGTAGCGACTTCGCTAATGGAAATACAGCTATCTTTAGAATCTCCAAAAAGAACGATTTCTTTATCAAAATGGACAGGGTCAATTTCAGTAAGGTCTACCATTGTCTGATCCATACATACTCGTCCGACAATAGGCGCTTTATACCCGTCTATCGTCACATTCCCATTGTTGGATAAGGCCCTTGAAAATCCATCTGCATAGCCTACAGGAATAGTAGCAATAATGGAATCCGTTGTCGTGGTATAGGTTCGTCCATAGCTAACACTTTGTCCGGCTGGAACTTTTTTGATTAAAATCGGCTTCGTTTTAAAAGTCATCGCGGGTTTTAACTCAATGTGATCTTGCAAGTGTTGCTCTGGATACAAACCATAAAGCCCGATGCCAATTCGAACCATGTCCAGATGCATTTCAGGAAAAGCAATGGTTGCTGCGGTATTGCAGCAATGTTTTAAGGAAATCGTATATCCAGCCTCCTGAATTTTGGAAGTGATATGCATAAAGTGATCAAATTGTTCGTGAACAAAGGTAGATTCAATAGCGTCAGCATCAGCAAAATGGGTGAAAATACCTTCCAAAAGTAAATAATCTGAAGTAATGGATGCTACAATTTGTAATGCTTCTTCTGCAGTTCGTACGCCAATTCGATTCATTCCACTATCAATTTTCAAATGAATGCGACAAACTTTTTTCTTTTGATCAGCTAACTGTTGAATGATTTCAACAGCTTCTTTAGAGTACACTGTTAATGTAAGACCATAGTCGATTGCTTTTTCTATGGTTTCGGTATCTAAACTCGTATAACCAAGGACTAAAATCGGAATGGAGAATCCGGCCTTTCGTAAAACCACTGCTTCATCTAGAAAAGCTACGGCCAAATAAGTTGCCCCGGCTTCAATAGCCGTTTCAGCAATCTCTTTTGCCCCATGTCCATATCCATCAGCTTTTACAACAGCCATTAAAGCTGTATTTGATGAGAGGATTTTTTTGAAATTTTTTATATTATTTTCTACGTTATCAAGAGATATCTCGGCCCAAGTCTCTCTAGAGCTTCCTATTTTCATTAGTTCACTTCCTAAAAGTATCTAGTACATTTTTTATAATGATACCACTTAACATTAAATTAATGTACTTTAAAAATAAATTTAAGACAATAACAAGAAAAAGAATGGTTTATTTAAAAACTATATTATTGACTAAAATAAAAAAGCGTAAGCAAAATACATGGTATACTAGTATGGAAGGTGTTAAATATAGGTTGATAAAGTAAAGAACGCTGTTTTAGAATAAATAAAGGCATTCTATTATCACTGTTTAAAGATAGGGTGAATTACATGGGGAATATTCAAGATTTTCGGAAAAATTATTTAGCTATTCTTAAATCAAAGAAACTAAAGCATAGTAAAAAAAGCGAATTATTAATAGCTATTTTGAGCCAAATGGATCAAATTTTTGAAATTCGAACAGGCGAAATAGAGAAATACAATACAGATAATTACGATGCTATTACTTTGTATTTAGAGATCAAAGGAGCTTTAAGAATTCAAAACGAAAAGGAAGAATACATAGAAGGTGAAAAGAGTAAAGTGAATCACTTTTTACACTAAAGGCAAAGGCAGAACCAAGCTTTATTCGTCGAATAGAGCTTGGTTCTGCCTTTTTTATTCAAATGTTTTTAATAGTTAATGAATTTAGTTCTGAATACATGGTATGATTCATGAAGGAAAAAAGTTTCATTTTTTACTAATTCAAGTGAATCATTTCACAAAAAAGGAGAATCTGCCATGAGTTTTACAGTTTTGATGTATCATGAGTTTCGAAAACGAGGTGACATTGATGTTACAAGTCCCTCAACTATTTCCGTTGAGCAATATTATCAAGATGCCTTACCAACAGTACTTTTCAGTTACATAGATGATTTTAAAGAACAAATGATGTATTTAAAAAGTGGGGGTTACCATACCTTAACGCTTCAAGAAATAAAAGACTTTTATGAAAAAGGAATTCAACTTCCAGAAAAGTCAATTTTGGTAACGATCGATGATGCTTTTCAGTCAGTATATCAGTATGCATACCCAATTTTAAAAGAACTGCAATTTCATGCCGTTAGTTTTGTCGTGTTGGGCTGGTTATCAAATGAAAGAGAACCTTTTGATCCCACAGTATCAAAAGTTATGAGTAAGCAAGAACTTGAAGAGATGCTTGATGTAGTTGAATTGGCTAATCACACAACCAATCTTCATAAGCGATACCCTGATGGTACGAGCGAAATGCAAGCGACCTCTCTACAAGAATTGAAAAAAGATTTAGCGGCGTGTGGAGAGTATGTGACTTGCCCAGATGTATTTGCGTATCCATTTGGCATTTATACACCTAAGGATATAGAACGGTTAATTGAAGCTGGTATAAAGTATGCGTTTACGACTGTTCCGGGTGTGAATACATTACATACACCAGTGCTAGAATTGCACCGGGATACTGTTACTCTTGGCTGCACACTAGAAGAATTTAAAACAATTATAGAACGAGGAGCGAGAAAATGAAAAAATTGGTTAGACTGTTCATAGTAATGCTACTATTATTGGTAGGCGTGTTAGCACTTGCGGCTTGTTCAAATACTAACGAATCTGTTGAAAATAGTGAAACAAGTTCTTCAGAAAGTTCAAATGAACCACTTAGATTTGGTACATTGCCAGCAGAATCGGCTATTCCAATTATATTAGCAAAAGAAAATGGTTATTTTGAAGATGAACAAGTAGCTGTGGATATTACAGCGTTTAATTCACCAAATGATCGTAATGCAGCTGCTCAATCTGGTGAACTGGATGGGATGATTGCAGATGTGATGACGGCTCTTTCATTTCGGGAAGGCGGAATCGATTTAACGATTACATCAGATATCAATGAGGAATTTAAATTGTTGTCTTCACCTGATTCAGGAATTACAGATATCAAACAATTAGATGGTGAAAACGTTTCATTAATCCCTAAACTTCTACTAGAATACATTATGGATGAAATAGCTGCTGAAAATAAAATTGGTTATGAAGTAGTGTCTATCCCGTCTATCCCTGCAAGATACGAAGCATTACTTGAGAATCAAATTGATTCGGTTATATTCACTGAACCTCAAGCTACAGCACTTAAAGTAAATGGGGCTCATGTATTGGCAAGTTCATCAGAGTATGGAATAAAAGGTGGAACGATTTTGTTTAGTGCGGAGAGTATCGAAGAAAAAACTGATGACATTGCTGCTTTCTATCGTGCCTATGACAAAGCGGTCGAGTATATTAACTCAACTGATCCGGCTGAATACAGCACTGTTTTAAACGAGTATAACTTCCCTAAAGAAATGGGAGATTATTTGTCCAATAAAGAAGATGGCTATACTAAAGCAACGACGGTTACTGAAGAACAATATAATAGTATTGAAGAGTGGACAAAAGAAAAAGAAATGATTAGTAAAGAGTATACGTATGAAGAATTGACCGATTTTTCCATGCTGAATAAGTAGCGAAATAACTCAATTTGAATGGCTCTGTTAAAGAGAATCATTCAAATTGAGTTATTTTTTTAGACTATGATCAATCAAGCTGATTTGTTCCAAGGGGTTAAAAATCGTTCTAGAAGATCAATCAGTTTGAACAATAAAAATCCAAGTAAACAAAGCGCCAATATACCGCAAAACATTTGCGGATAGTCAATAACAGACCAAGCATTCATGATGTAATAACCAAGACCATATTGGGTAGCATAATTTTCTGCAAAAAATAGTGAGGCTACCGCAATTCCAATACAGACACGTAACCCACTGATAATTTGAGGAAGAATAGCTGGGTAGAGAAGATAGATAAAGGTTTGCCATTTACTCGCATGCATCATACGCAGGACTTGATAATAAGATGGATCAATTTGTTTGATGCCATCGCGTACGGATAGAATCAATTGAAAAACAATAATCCAGACAACTAGACTAATTTTTGAAGCATCACCTAGACCAAACAGCAACATAAAGACTGGTAAAAATGCGACTTTTGGTATGGGATAAATGAGATACAGCAAAGGAGACAACAATTTATTAGCCCATTTGCTGGCTCCAATCCAAATACCTAGAGGCACACCAATCAAAATAGAAATAAGAATAGCCGATAAGATACGAAACAAGCTGCTGAAGATATGAGGAAGGAGAACCGGGAATAATTGGATAAATAAGTATATGGTTTTGATTGGGTTTGGAATAACTGGATGTGCCACGACATAATAGAGACACTCCCAAACCAAAAATAATCCTATCAAGCCAATAAAAGTATCTAAAGGCATTTTCATCTGTTTATTCATGTTGCGTCCCACTTTCTAAACTTCCTCTAACCATTAAACACATGTCATAAAAAGCTGTTTTTTTACGACTGTTTTCAACTCCAAACAAAGGATTTTGGATGATGTCGTGTATTCCGCCTTGATTCATAACAATGATCTGCTCTCCTAAAAATACGGCTTCCTCGATAGAATGGGTTACTTGCAAAAGAGTTGTTTTTTTTGTTTGATGAATGGATAAAAGCATATCCTGCAATTGTTCTTTGGTCATTGCATCTAAAGCCGAAGTTGCTTCATCTAAAAGAAGAATCTCAGGATTTAAACTTAAACTTCGTGCAATTGCTACACGCTGCTTTTGACCGCCACTTATTTGAGAAGGGTAGCGCTGCCCTAAACTTAAAATACCTAATTCTCTTAAAACTTGATTTGTCTTTTCTTTAATTCTTTCTGGATTGTGATGGGCTATTTTTAGACCTAGGGCGACATTATCAAAAACGGTGCACCATGGAAGCAAAGCGTACTCTTGAAGTATCATTCCAGTCTGTTTAGGAAAATCCGTTACTGGAACATCATTCATTCTTAACTCTCCACTGATAGGTTTAACAAATCCAGCCAGGGTATGTAGAAGAGTTGTTTTACCACAGCCAGAGGGGCCAATGATTACACAAGTTGAGTTGGATGGCACGACAAAAGAGATATCATTCAAGACAAGTTTATCTTCAAACGAACAAGTTAGTTTATTCACAAAAATAGCGTTTCTAGTCATTCCTTTACCTCCATAACATACGTTCATTCAATTATAAAAGTTTTAGTCTCAAGATACAAACGACTTTTAAAGATATAAAAGGTTTACATTAGCTATAAAAATAGTTATCTAATCAATAGCTGGATAAAATAAGAATTTTTAAAGTAGAAGCGAGATAAAAGCTTTTCTTCTAGTTTGAAAAATTCAGAAAATTAGGTTTTGAAAACGGTGATTACTAAATTGAAAAAAACACTGGCTTTTCATTTGATATTCCTTTATAATAAGAAATGCCGCAAGGCCGTATGGCAATGACGAACTTTCGAATCGTGTCAGATCCGGAAGGAAGCAGCACTAAGGATGTTTCGTCATGTGCCGTTCGTACATAGAACAAAAAAAGAAACCGTTGATTATATAATCAACGGTTTCTTTTTTTTTAGCGACTAAATTTTTAAGCAAAGGCAATGCAATAGACAAATGATTAGCGAAACTAAAAAGAGTCTCTGTCTAGTTGTTTAAATTTCCCCTCAAATAACGTATAATAAAGAGTAATGAAGAACGGTTCAAGAAAGGGAGAAATGCATGAGTTATCAAGCACTTTATCGAGTATGGCGTCCACAAAGGTTTCAAGATATTGCTGGGCAAAAAGCCATTACACAAACGTTAAGAAATGCTTTAGCACAAGAGAAAACAAGTCATGCTTATCTCTTTACTGGGCCACGTGGAACAGGAAAAACGAGTGCAGCAAAGATCTTTGCTAAGGCGATTAATTGTCCTAACTTAAAAGATGGCGAGCCTTGTAATGAGTGTGAAATGTGCCAGTCTATTACTCAAGGTCAGTTAAATGATGTGATTGAGATTGATGCGGCCAGCAACAATGGAGTAGAAGAAATCCGAGACATTCGGGATAAAGCTAAATATGCTCCCACTAGTGCAGAATATAAGGTTTACATTATTGATGAAGTCCACATGTTAACCACTGGAGCTTTTAATGCTTTATTAAAAACATTAGAAGAACCGCCTAAAAATGTTATTTTTATTTTAGCTACAACAGAGCCTCATAAAATTCCACTAACCATTATTTCTCGAACACAGCGCTTTGATTTCAAACGGATCAGTGTTCGAGACAGTTGCGAACGCATGGCGTATATCTTGGGCCAAGAAAAAATAGAGTATCAAGAAGAGGCTTTAACCGTTATTGCTAGAGCTGCTGAGGGTGGTATGCGAGATGCATTGAGCATACTAGACCAAGCTATCTCATATGGAGACGATTCAGTAACCGTTGAAAATGCAATGAGTGTTACTGGAAGTTTAACGCAAGAACTGGTTTTAGATTATTTCGATTCTATTATTCAACACAATACTGAAAAAGGATTGTCTCTTTTGCAAAGTATCTTAGCAGAAGGAAAAGACGCCAGTCGTTTTGTAGAAGATTTGATTCTATTTAGTCGAGATTTATTGGTTTACCAACAAGCTCCTCAAATGACAGATTTATTGGAAGGCGCAAATGTTGACGAAGGATTTAAAAGCCTTAGTCAAACGATCACAGCTCAACAGCTGTATAAAGTGATTGAGCTTTTAAATGATACCCAACAAGAGATACGGTTTACAAACCATGCAGAAGTCTATTTAGAAGTTGCTACGGTAAAATTGACCCAGTTAACGGACATTAAAGCACCAATTAGTGCCTTGGTTGAAAAATCAAATGGCAATGAACTCGGGCAAGTTGAGCAACAAAAAATGATAGATATGGAAAAAGAGCTCAGTCAAATGAGGAAACAACTTAAAGAACTGGCTAAGAATGGCAGTACGCCTCAACCGGCCAAGAAAGCGGCTAAAGCGACGGCTAAACCTGGAAATAATCAGTTTAAAACAAATACGACAATTATCTACAAAGTGTTGAGTGAAGCCACAAAAGAAAATTTAGCACAGTTGATTGATATTTGGCCTGATTTGTTAAATATGCTTTCTGTTACTCAAAGAGCCATCATGAAAGCTTCTACACCAGTTGCCGCGAGTCCTAATGGCTTGATTGTTTCATTTGAATATGATATTTTGTGTCAAAAGGCCACTAACGATAATGAATTGCTAGAAGCCGTGAGTGAAGATTTAAGACGGTTAGTGGGCTACTCTCCACAAATGATCTGTGTTCCATCAGAACAATGGCCCGTTATTCGAGAACAATTCTTAAAGCAAAATAAAGAGTTGTTGAAGAATCGTCCAGCCGATAAAGTCGATTCTCCTGCTACTAAAAAGCCTACCCAAACAGCCTCTGATTTTGAGCAAGAAAACTTGAATAGTTTAGAGTCGATTTTACCTGAGCCTGATGAAGAGGAAACGATTGTTACGGAAGCCATGCAGTTGTTTGGAGAAGAAATAGTTGAAGTGAAAAATGATTAAAAAATAACCAATTGAGAGGAAGAATAAAATGCGCGGAATGGGAAATATGCAAGGTATGATGAAGCAAATGCAAAAAATGCAAAAAGATATGGCTAAAGCTCAAGAAGATTTAAATGCAAAAGAATTTATGGGGACATCTAATGGAGACTTGGTAACAGTAACGTTAACAGGAGAAAAGAAAATGAAAGACATCTCTATTAAACCTGAAGCAGTGGATCCTGAAGATATTGAGATGTTGCAAGACTTGATTATATTGGCAACAAATGATGCTTTAGAAAAAGTAGAAGTAGAAACACAAGCTACTATGGGGAAATACACTAAAGGGATTCCCGGACTTTAAAATAATGAACCAAACAGATAATAATCAAAATGGGATTCCTTGTGGGTCCCGTTTTTTGAATCCTATAAAGTACGTCTAAAGGATTAAGAAAGGAAATGACTATGCAATATCCAGAACCGATATCAAAATTAATGGACAGTTATATGAAACTACCTGGAATTGGAGCAAAAACAGCTGCTCGATTAGCCTTTTTCACTATTGATATGCGTGAAGAAGATGTAACAGATTTTGCTAAATCATTGATTAGTGCGAAAAGAGATTTGCATTATTGCTCCAATTGCGGCCAAATTACCGAAGATGATCCCTGTCAAATATGCCAAGATAAATCGCGTGACAGAAGTACAGTTTTAGTGGTAGAAGATCCAAAAGATGTCATGGCATTAGAAAAAATGCGTGAATATCATGGACTGTACCATGTTTTACATGGCGTTCTTTCTCCAATAGAAGGAACCGGTCCAGAAGATATCAATATACCAAGTTTGATCAAGAGATTGCAGTCTGACGAAATAAATGAAGTGATCATTGCAACGAACGCATCTGCTGAAGGTGAAGCTACAGCGATGTATTTATCAAGATTAATCAAACCAGCTGGAATCAAAGTAACACGATTAGCTCACGGGCTTTCAGTGGGAAGCGATATCGAGTATGCCGATGAAATTACATTGCTGAAAGCAGTGGAAGGGCGTAGAGAACTTTAAACAGGATTTAGGAAGGAGGCTAAAAAAATGCTATTTAAGAAAAAATACGCATTACGAAGAGAGTACGATGCAGCCTTGCTAAAATTGATGACGGAAACAAAAGGGAAATGGGAATATGCTAAAAGAATTGAGCATTCCGTTATTGAAAAAGACAGTTTATTGTTTGCTCAAACCAAATTAGCTAAAGCGAAGTATTTCTATTTATTCAAAGAAGCAAAAACAAGACACATTAAAGGCGACACATCTACTTTAGAATCCCTTAAGTAAACAAAAAATAAGGAGGAGCGAGGATGAACAAGAAAACTAACGATGAAAACCAGCATCGTCGCCCTCTGTTTGAAGTTTTAAATCAACATAGAAAAAAGGAAAAGGTTTCATTCCATGTACCTGGACATAAGAATGGTGTGAACTGGGATGAACAATTAACCTCTTTTCATACTATGCTTTCTTTTGACCAAACTGAAGTTTCAGAATTGGATTATTTGCATGAACCAGTTGGCGCTCTAAAAGAAAGTCAGGATTTGTTAGGTGAACTATATGGTAGCAAGAAAAGCTATTATTTGATCAATGGCTCGACTGTGGGTAATTTAGCAATGATTATGGGATCAACAACTAAGGGAGATCAAGTATTTGTTGATCGAAGTTGCCATCAATCTGTTATACATGCATTAGAATTGGCAGAATTGCGTCCAATTTTTTTAACACCTGAACTGACAGAATTAGATGAAACGCCTCTAGGGATTACCTTAGCAAGGTTGGAAGAAGCTTTTGAAAACTATCCATCTGTAACGGCATTAATTGTTACCTATCCTACATATGATGGAATGGTTTATCCTCTTGAGGAGTTAATTGCCTATGCAAGAAAAAGAAAGTGCTTCGTTTTAGTAGACGAAGCTCATGGGCCCCACTTTACACTAGGAGAACCATTTCCTGTTTCAGCATTAGATCTAGGAGCAGATGTAGTGGTACAGTCGGCTCATAAGATGTTACCTTCCCTTACACAAACAGCTTATCTGCATCTTGGACATCAAGTATCCTCTCTTATAAAACACAAAATTGAACATTATTTGCATGTTTTTCAATCGAGCAGTCCTTCTTATCCATTGATGCTCTCATTAGAATACGCACGCTACTTCCTAGCCTGTTTTAATGAAAACGACTTGAACGCTACTTTAGCGTATCGTGATTTGTGGAAAATTCAATTTGAGAAGGCTGGTCTGAAGAGTTTTCAGAGTAGCGATCCACTGAAAGTAAGGGTATCTTGGGGGAATCATAGTGGCGAAGTACTAGCCGCACAATTAGAAAAACAAGGTATTTTTAGTGAAAAGGCAGATCACTTTACAGTGTTGCTCACTTTTCCGTTATTGAAACAAACGACTGAAGTAAGAGAGCCTTTCTGTATACAATTGCCTGAGCATCTAGAAATTAAGGAGATTGAAAATGAAGAAACAAATTTTTCAATTGCATCTTATACGGAGCTAGATTTGAGTTAT
This sequence comes from Carnobacterium sp. 17-4, assembly GCF_000195575.1. Classification (NCBI taxonomy): domain Bacteria; kingdom Bacillati; phylum Bacillota; class Bacilli; order Lactobacillales; family Carnobacteriaceae; genus Carnobacterium; species Carnobacterium sp. 17-4. The sequence goes on from NC_015391.1 coordinate 251,878, forward strand.
CAGAGTCAAAATAGTAGTAGGATGAAACGTATTCTTTTAGCAGATGCCGAAGGGCAAATTGCTGCACAAAATATAACGCCCTATCCACCAGGGATTCCACTTGTCTTAAAAGGGGAAAGAATCACGATCGAGCAGATCAGACAATTAAACCATTTTGTCAAGCAGTCAATGAGAGTTGTTGGACTCGGAAATAAAATGGAACTCACTGTTTTTTCTGAAAATGACTGATTCTATTGGGAGCAATAAAGAAAAGCTATTAGACTGTCAGCCATAGATACAGTATAATGAAAGTAGCTATAAAGCTAAATTAAGAAGTTAGGGGCTTAGAATAGTGAAAGGAACATTTATTACAATTGAAGGTCCCGATGGTGCAGGAAAAACCAGCGTTATAAAGAAACTGATTCCAATGTTGGTAAAAGCAGTTCAACAAGATATTGTTGCAACAAGAGAACCTGGCGGAAGTCGGATCGCCGAAGAAATTCGTGAACTTATTTTAAATCCAACGAATACTGAAATGGATATACGTACAGAGGCATTATTGTATGCAGCCGGTAGAAGGCAGCATTTAGTTGAAAAAATTATTCCAGCTCTAAAAGCCGGAAAAGTCGTGGTTTGTGATCGTTTTGTAGATAGTTCATTGGCTTATCAAGGAGTCGCTCGTGGTATTGGGATCTCTGAGGTAGCTGAAATAAACCAATTTGCAACAGAAAATCTTTCTCCTGACTTAACGCTTTACTTAGATATTGAAGCTCATGCGGGTTTAGAACGGATTAATCTGAATAAAGAGAATCGCCAATTTGATCGTTTGGATCAAGAGACACTGGAGTTTCATGAAAAAGTTCGATCTGCTTATTTAAAGATTGCAAACGAGCATACTGAGAGAATTGTTCAAATTGATGCAAGCCAAGATTTAGAAACAGTCGTTGAACAATGTTACCAAGTTATTATTGAGAAACTAAGAGTATAAAAAAGAGGGGTTGATTTGCGATGAAATTAATATTAGCGATAGTTCAAGATAAAGACGGAGGACGCTTGTCTAATGAATTTGTAGATGCAGGCATACGTGCAACCAAACTTTCAACAACTGGTGGCTTTTTAAAAGCAGGAAACACAACTTTTATTATAGGTATTGAGGAAGAACGTGTAGACGAGGTGTTAGATCTTATTCGTAAAAATTGTCAATCTAGAGAACAATTTATGACTCCTCCTGTCAGTTTAGATGTTTCAATGGAAACAAATATGCCTTATCCAGTGGAAGTTCAAGTCGGTGGAGCTACTGTCTTTGTATTACCAGTTGATCAATTTCAACAATTTTAAATCCGGGTCGTGATGAAAATCGAAGAAAAATTAATTTGGCTACAGCCTTTATTACTCAAGCAATTCAAAAAAACGGTACAGCAAAAACAATTAGCTCATGCGTACCTTTTTGAAGGCGTTTCAGGAACCGGAAAAAAAGAGATGAGTTTGTGGTTAGCAGCTAGTTTACTTTGCAAAGAGAGCTCTGGAAATCTCCCATGTGAAAACTGCCAAAACTGTCGACGCGTCTTTGAACACCAACATCCAGATGTGATAGAAATTGTGCCAGAGGGCTTATCTATAAAAGTAGAACAAGTTCGTAATTTAAAAGCGGAGTTTTCAAAAAGCGGTGTAGAAAGTCAACAGAAGATCTTCATTGTTGAAGATGTTGAAAAGATGACTCCAGGGGCTGCGAATAGTTTGCTCAAATTTTTAGAAGAACCGGAAGGCAGCGCCGTAGCATTTTTATTGACAACTGCTAAGAACCGCATACTTCCAACTATTTTATCGAGATGTCAGTTGGTTCATTTTCAATCTTTAACTAAAAAGAAATTGATGGCTGAACTTGAAACTAGAGGACTTTCAGTTAATCAAGCTTCATTGTTAGTGCAATTGACTAATAGTGTAGAAGAAGCTATTGAACTAAATGGAGACGAATGGTTTCAAGAAGCTAAAACGATTATTTGGAAATGGTTTACACTAATTACAAATAAAGATAATCAAAGTTTTGTTTACGTACAAACAACGATCATGCCTCATTTTAAAGATCGCGATGCACATCGAAGGTTAGTGGATTTAATTTTGTTAGCCTATCGAGACATATTGATGCTCCATTATGGTACAGTTGATGTATTAGCATACGCACGTTACCAAAAAGAACTGGATCACATTAAAACAGAGTATTCAAGTAAAGCCGTTGTGCAAGCTATTGAAGCAGTCTTACTCAGTCGCAAAAAACTAGAGAGTAATGTTAATGCTCAAGGTGTTTTCGAACAGCTGGTCTTACAATTAATGAAGTAAAAGGCATAAAGATGACTAAAACGATGATCATAGCAAAGAGTGGGTGAAAATGGATGGACAAAAAAACTTTATATGATAGTTTTACTCAAATAGAACTTGATACGGATGCTACACTCCATCAAATTTCTAAAATCAAAAAAGAGGTTGAAACATTGGTCGAAGAAAATGCTACTCTTCGCATTGAAAATCAACACTTGAGAGACCGGTTAAGTGATCTTGAAAAGTTGCAACGATCAGACGAGGAAGTTGTGGAACCAGAAATGAGTAAATCGCGTTTAAATCTTGAAAAGTTATATGAAGATGGATTTCATGTGTGTAATGTATTTTATGGTTCAAGAAGAGTAAATGATGAGCCTTGCGCCTTTTGTTTAGATGTTATTTATGGTGAAAGAAGATAACCGCGAACTGAATAAAAAAAACTTGTAACCGTATGGATGAAATGGCTACAAGTTTTTTGTGTTTATCCTCCCATTTCGATAATGAAGCCATTAGTTTAGCGAATGGGTAGTTAAAGAAGGTTCATAGAAAAGATAACTGCTGCATGTTATAGTGAAATTAGCTAAAAACTAAGGAGGAAATGCATATAATGAAAGCTGTATCCATTAAAAATCCAGGTGGTAGTGAAGTATTAGAAATTCAAGAAAAATTAATTCCAGAAGCCAAACAAGGCCAGCTGTTAGTTAAAGTTAAAGCAAGTGCTATAAATAGAACCGATATCATGACACGTGAGAATAAGCAATTGACTAAGCCTTATCCAATATTAGGAGTAGAAGTTGCAGGAGTTGTAGTTGAAAATAGTAGTACTGCAAATAAAGAATTGGTTCCTGGAACACGCGTTGCAGGACTAGTGAACCATGGTGGTTATGCAGAATATGTAGTAATGCCTTCAAATCGTGCCATTGTTATACCGGATAACATGAACTATGAAGACGCAGCTGCTATTCCAGAAGTTTTTCTAACTGCCTATCAAACCCTTTATTGGTTAGGTAATTTAAAACCAGAAGAAACGGTTTTGATTCATGCAGGAGCAAGTGGTGTAGGAACAGCGGCTATTCAAATGGCAAAAAAAGTGACAAAAGCACGGGTAATTGTTACTGCAGGTTCAGACGAGAAATTGCAATTTTGCAAAGAACTGGGTGCAGATAAACTAATCAATTATAAAGAAGAAGAGTTTGACCAAATCATACTAGACTACACTGAACAAAAAGGTGTTGATTTGATACTAGATTTCATCGGTGCTTCATACTGGGAAAAAAATTTAAACAGTATAAAAATCGATGGACGTTGGATCGTTATTGGGGTATTAGGTGGAGCAATAGTTGAAAATGTCAATTTGGGTAAAGTATTGCAAAAACGAATTACATTAAAAGGTACGTTGTTAACACCTAGAAGTGATGATTATAAAGCTCGCTTAACCAATGAATTTATTGAAAATGTTATGCCTTATTTTGAAAAAAAAGTAATCAAACCTATTGTAGATACTGCTTTTATGCTTGAGGATGTAGCCAAAGCTCATCGCTATATGGAAGAAAGTAAAAACACAGGGAAAATCATTTTAAAAATTGAAAAATAGATGAATCGTAAATAGGAGATTACTTAAAACCAAATAAGGAATACTCCATACTTTACAGTCAAAACGATGATAATTGAAGGAAGTGTCATAGTGAATCAGTGGTTACAAGGTGATGAACGGATGGATCAGTTGCTCAGTCATAACTTATCCATCATCCAGAGCCCATCAGTCTTTTCATTTTCATTAGATGCAGTATTGTTAGCAGATTTTGCTCAACCTGCTAAACACAATCGTGCCAAAGTTGTTGATTTATGTGCAGGCAATGGAGTTGTTGGCTTGTTGCTCAGTCAAAAAACGAGTAGTCCGATTGTTGGAATTGAAATACAAGAAAGATTGGTTGGGATGGCAAAAAGAACCATCCAATTAAATGAATTAGAACACCAAGTTTCTATTATACATGGAGATTTAAGTGAAGCGTCCAAGTGGATACAAAAAGACACTGTAGATACCTTAACGTGTAACCCGCCGTACTTTGCTGTGGGAGAAAAAAGCATAAAAAATCCTAATTCTCATTTAGCTATTGCCAGACATGAGTTGCATACAAACTTAGATGAGGTTATGAAAGTATCGAGTGACTTATTAAAAATGAATGGAAAAGCTTACTTTGTTCATCGTCCAGATCGGTTAATTGAAATCTTGGAAACCATGAAAAAACACCGGATTGCCCCCAAAAAGATGCGTTTGGTTTACCCTAAAGTTGGAAAAGAAGCTAACACGTTATTGATTGAAGGGATAAAAGATGGGAAAGATACAGGATTTCGTGTTTTACCACCATTATTTGTATATGGTGAGGACAACAATTATCTACCAGAAGTGAGTGCGATGCTGCATGGAATCCGTTAGTTATTTTTATGTCTTATATTGTCAAGATGGAAGTTTGTATGGCGGATATACTACAGATCTTGAGAGAAGAGAATTAGAACATAATCAAGGTATTGGCGCTAAGTATACTAAGCCGCAAACGAGAAGACCGGTAAAAATGATTTATGCAGAAGGGTACTGTTCTAGAAGTGAAGCGACAAAAGCAGAATATGCTTTTAAAAAACAAACTCGAAAAAATAAACTCACTTATTTGACCAATCAAGGAATTATATTTCCCATCGAATTAGCGAATCCTTGTTTATTAAATATGGAGCAAATGAACATAAAGGAAGGTGAAAAAAATGCAGAGTCAAAAGAGTTTTGAGCAATCTCAAGGCGGAAGTTTATACCTTATCCCTACGCCTATTGGCAATTTGGAAGATATGACTTTTAGAGGGGTAAGATTGTTAAAAGAAGTAGATTTGATTGCGTCTGAAGATACACGTACAACACAAAAGCTGTTAAATCACTATGAAATAAAAACACCTCAAATCAGTTTTCATGAGCATAATACACAAGAAAGAATTCATCAACTGATTGAAAAATTAGAAACGGGGATGACGATTGCGCAAGTAAGTGATGCGGGAATGCCTTCTATTAGTGATCCCGGTCATGAATTAGTGGTAGCGTGTATCCAAGCTGGTATTCCAGTTATTCCTTTGCCTGGAGCAAATGCTGGACTAACAGCATTGATTGCTTCTGGAATAAGCCCTCAGCCGTTTTATTTCTTTGGCTTTCTACCGCGTAAGAAAAAAGATCAACTCGTTGCTTTAGAAGAGTTGAATCATCGACCTGAAACGATTATTTTATACGAATCGCCACACCGTTTAAAAGAAGTTTTGAAAAACATGTCAACCGTTTTTGGAATGAATCGCCGCATTGTTTGTTGCCGTGAATTAACGAAACGCTATGAAGAATTTATAAGAGGAACGATTGAAGAAGCGATTGAATGGTCCATGACGAATGAAATTAGAGGCGAATTTTGTTTGATTATTGAAGGCAATAGTGAAGGGACTCTTTTAGCAGAAGAAGACACTAGTTGGGAATCTTTGTCGCTAAAGGAGCATGTTGATGCAATGATAAACGATAGGGACTTTACTAGTAAAGATGCCATTAAAGAAGTTGCTAAATTACGAGGGTTAAAAAAACAAGAAGTTTATGCAGCTTTTCATGAATTTTAGATTTCTAAAAATAATTTTTAAAAAGCATTTGCCCTCTTCGTGGAATAGTCTTCCAGAGGAGAGCAAATGCTTTTTAATACTATTAGCGCTTAGTAGTTAAGATACTATCTGAAACCTAGCTGTTACGATTTTCTTTATCTTCTGCTAATAAATCGCGAATTTCTTTAAGGTATTGTTCTGCTACCGGAATTTCAACTTCATCAACAACTTCTTCGGCTTTTTTAAATTTATTTGCAGCATTATTAATGAATTTAATAAAGATAAAGACGACAAGCGCAATTAGAATGAAATCCACGACTGCTTGCAAGAAAGCACCATATTCTAATTTAGCGCCTCCAACTTCGATGGATAGATTTTGTATATCCGTTCCACCGGTTAAAATACCCACAAGAGGCATAATAATAAAATTAACAAGAGCAGTAACAATGGCTGTAAAGGCAGAACCGATAACAACACCGACGGCTAAATCAAGAACATTTCCTTTGAAAGCAAATTCTTTAAATTCGTCCATAAATTTTTTCATGTTTTCACCTCCAAATAAGAATAAAACAAACATTTTTTTAATTTCAACCATTCTGTTCATTCGTTTAACTATAACAGAATATTTGTTTCATTGTCTACCGTTACGTGGAACTCTTCATATAAATCAAATGAAATAAAGCTTAAAAAATAAACTTTCACTAAATTATTTGAAATGAATGAGGAGTTAGATGAAATAGGGTATAATAAAAGTAAGAAATAGTTTTACAAGGAGGAAAAGAAATGAAAAAAAATTGGAGTCGTCTATTAATCATCTCTTTAAGTATGGTGGCATTAAGTGCTTGTGGAACAAATAATGAAAATGAAGGAGCGACTTCTGAAGCAACACAATCAGAGTCTGTTGTATCGGAATCAACTGTATCCGAGTCATCCTCCTCACAAGCAACAGATTCATCAACAGAAGAAGTTTCGCTACAAGAAACCTATAGTAAAATGTATACAGATGGATTAGCTCAGTATGATGCTGAAAAATATGATGAAGCTGCAGGTACAATTGGCCTATTGCTACAAAATGACTTATCTGAGCACAACGATATCGAAACAAAAGCTACAAGTTTAAAAGAAGACATAACGCTTGCTCAAGCTGAAAAGGCTAAAGCAGATGAAGCTACAGCGCTTATTGAAAATTCTACTTATAAAACAGAACGAACTTCTGATTTAGCTGCTGAAGAATTTTCAACAGCTACAGGTAAAGATATCAAAACTGCTTCAGATGATGAAATCGGTAGTTGGTTAACGGAAAAAGACACAGCTGCAAAGGAAGAAGCAGAAAAAGCTAGTCAAGAAACAGCGGAGGTAACACCGACACCTGAAGAAGAACTGAATGCAGTATTAAATGAAGTCGTTTCGATTACTGGAATATCTCCAGAAGATAACCAATTTTATGCAACGAAAACAAATGAACAAATATATACTATTGAAATTCGTCATTCACATGAAGTAGATGGAGTAGGGATCTCAAATATGGTTGGTATGTTCGAATACAATTTAGCAACAAAAGAATTGAAAAAAATGGATCCATTAACGGGTGAATATTCTGTCTTCACTGGAACAGATTCCGGCGTTTAAATATTAAAAAAATAAGAGAGTAAGATAAAAAGTGGTTCGGATTTGCTTTTTGGAACATATTTTAGAATAAACATTCGTATAAAAATAGGAGGCTGGATTTTTTTATTCCCAGCCTCCTATTTTTAGTGTTCATTTTTTTTAATGTATTGGTCAACTGGATAATTAGAGAGCGGTAAGTCAGTAGCTTCACCTGAGATAAGTTGGCTTAACATGTGCCCAATCAAAGGTCCAGAAGTTAACCCTGAAGATCCTAAACCACTAGCTGTAAAAAGGTTAGGGTACTCTGGAATAACACCAAAAAAAGGTGCGAAGTCAGATGTATAAGCCCTTGTACCTACGCGGATTCCTGTAATGGTTGCGTTTTTCAATCCAGGAGCAAGTTCTATCGCTTCTTCTAGCATAAGCTCTAACTTTTCTTTAGTAGGTGTTAAATCATATCCGCCATCATTTTCATGAGTAGCTCCTACAATGATTTTTCCATTTGCAAAAGGAATGATATCTTTTTCACCATCAGGCATGATAACAGGCCAGTTTGACATCTCTTCTTGTAAGTGAAGTTGAACTAATTGCCCTTTTTGTGGGCGAATATCAACGTCTAAGCCAAGTGGTTTTAATAATTCGGGTAACCAGGCGCCAACTGCTAAAACAACTGTGTCATACGTTTTAGCTTGGATTTTGGTATGAATAACATACTCACTTGAATTTGGAGAAGAGAGGGTGACTTTTTCTGAATAATAACGAAGACCATTAGATTGAGCTTGATTAATCAGTCTTTTTGTCAATAAAGAGCCATCTACTCGCGCGCCACCGGAAGCAAATAAAGCAGATTCTTCAGAGTCATATAATGGAAACTTAGCTTTGATTTCCTTCGGTGATAGGAGAGTCAGTTCCCCAATCTCTGGAGCTGTTTCTAGACGTTTGAGCGCTGTTTTTTCTAACTTTTTTAATAAACTTAGATTTTTTTTAAAGACCAAAGCGCCTACTTGTTGATAGATATCTGAATGAGTAAGCGATTCGCCCAAATCATCCATAAGTTGTGGATAAAAAGCGGCGCCTTTTGAAGCTAATTGGTACCATTCTTTATTGCGTCGTTGAGATAGCCAAGGGCATATGATTCCAGCAGCAGCAGAAGTGGCTTGTCCTACACCATCATCATAGAGAGCTACTTCATAATTTTTTTGACTAAGGTAAAATGCAGCAGTCGCTCCTACTATACCACCGCCGATTATTGCAATTCGTTTGTGTTGTGTCATTGATCCTCATCCTTTACATCTACAACTACATGTATTTATTCGTAAATAACAAAGTGTTAGTGTTCCGTGAACTATTTTTTATCACAATATTACTTTAGGTATGTACATAAAAAAATTCTTTATACCGCTCTTGGATCAGCTGCCAAGACCAATAAAAAGAATCGTAACACGGATAAGTATAAAACAAATGTTGATCTTTATAAATGAGATTTACTTAAAGAGTTAAAAAACGTATCGTTTACTATGAAAAAGTAGTCAATTCGTACACACATGTCAAAGTATTTATGCTAACACAGAAACAGCTGCATGGTTTGATGAAACAATACCTTTAGCTAATTTTTCTAAATCAAGCAGTTCATTGACTTTTTCTGCGGATAACCAGTTCTTTTCAAGGAGAATATGGCGAATGGAAATTCCAGTTTGTAAGGATTCTTTTGCTAGTTCACTTGCCTTTTGATAACCGATCAAAGGACAAAGAGCGGTAACGATTCCGGGGCTTTGTTCAACTTGACTCCGACAGTGTGCTTCATTGGCAGTAATGCCAATAATGCAGTTATCTGTTAAGGTCGTCACAGCATTTGTCAGCAGTTCTATAGAGCTGAAAAGATTCCGAAAAATAATAGGTTCAAATGGATTTAATTCAAGCTGACCAGATTCGGCAGCCATGGTAATCGTAAGATCATTGCCGATAATTTGAAAAGCCACTTGAGAAACGACTTCTGGAATAACCGGGTTAACTTTTCCTGGCATGATTGAAGATCCATTTTGCATCGCGGGCAAATTGATTTCCCCGAAACCAGTTTTTGGGCCACTAGACAATAAGCGGAGGTCGTTGCACATTTTGGAGAGAGTAACAGCAGCTGTTTTTACAACTCCTGAAACACGAACAAATCCATCAACGTTTTGAGTAGCATCGTATAGATCATCAGCTTGTTGTAAAGGCAGCTTCAGTTCATGAGCAAGATTTTTGGCAATTGTCGCTGAATAACCTGCGGAGGCATTGATGCTATTTCCAATAGCTGTAGCGCCAATGTTAAGAGTATACATCTCACTTGTGATGGTAGTTAACTGTTGAATGTCACGCTGAACAGCAGATTGATAGGCTTTGAAAGAACGTCCTAAAGTTGTAGGTACAGCATCTTGCAATTGCGTTCTTCCCATTTTGATAACGTTTGAAAATTCTGCTGCTTTTCGCTCCAATGATTTTTCCAAATAGGTGAGAGTTGAAATAAGTTGTGGCAGAAGTTCTAAGACCGTTAGCTTTCCGGCTGTTGGAAAAACATCATTCGTTGATTGAGAGCAGTTCACGTGATCATTAGGGTGGACCAGTTCATAGGTTTCTTTTGTTCCTCCAAGAATTTCACTGGCACGGTGTGCAATAACTTCATTCATATTCATATTTGCTGAAGTTCCAGCGCCGCCTTGAATAGCATCAACGATAAAATCAGCTTGAAAGTGTCCGGCAATAATTTCATCACTTGCTTTACAGATAGCCTCTGTAATTGGAGCTGATAGGTTCTTTTCTTGATAATTGGTGAGTGCGGCTACTTTTTTTATGAGCGCTAATTTTTTTATAAGGATAGGATGCAACTTTTCACCGGATAGGGAAAAATTATTTTTTGCTCGTAGGGACTGTACTCCATAATAAGCTTCATTTGGAATGGGTAAGCTGCCGATTGAGTCAAATTCTATTCGTGTATTCATTTCTGTCACACTCCTCAAATGTAGGGTAAAAGACTTTTGTTAAAATCTATTTTAAAAGATACCATGCTAGAAACGAGGAGTAAATAGCCAAAGAATAAGAAAAAACAAATGATTGGTATAGGTGTGTTTTTAGTTAGATAATACGATTTTTGCTTGATTAAAATTTGTTTTATTAAGCGTAAAGTTTTTTATGTTTGAAATGTCTACCTCAATCTGTATAATCTAAATAGAAAGAAAGTCTTTAAAAAAAGGATGGGATAAAATGGATAGTATTGATAAACAGATTATTCAATTATTGGGAGATAATGCACGAGCATCATTAAAAGAGATTGCAGCTGAAACATTTTTATCCTCTCCCGCCGTATCTGCACGGATTGCTCGTTTAGAGAATGAAGGGATCATTACAGGCTATTCAGCTCAAATAAATTTACATAAGTTAGGTTATCATATTACTGCGTTCATCAATTTGGAACTGAGTCCTAATCAAAAACCGACATTTTATCCATTTGTCAAAGCATGCCCTAATATCCTTGAATGCAATTGTGTAACAGGAGAGTACTCCATGCTTTTAAAAGTGGCTTTTCCATCTACGGTTGAGCTAGATGGGTTTATTGGTGAATTACAGCAGTTTGGAAAAACCTATACACAGATTGTTTTTTCGACTAGCATAGAACCTAGAGGGGTTCAGTTAAAAGAGTAGAGTAAAAAAAAGGATCTCATTTTCTATTAGAAAGTGAGATCCTTTTTTTATTTTTATAGCTAGGTTTTATCGAATCTGTCCTTCACCAAAAATAATGTATTTGGATGAAGTCAGTTCATTTAGACCCATTGGCCCACGGGCATGCAATTTTTGAGTGCTTATTCCAATTTCTGCACCAAATCCAAATTCGAAACCATCTGTAAAACGAGTAGAAGCATTAATATAAACAGCAGCAGAGTCAACTTCACGATGAAATTGCAGACCAGAAGCATAATCATCTGTCACGATGGCTTCAGAATGGCCAGTACTGTAACGATCAATGTGCTCAATCGCTTCATCTAGAGAAGAAACAACCTTAACAGCTAAGATAAAGTCTAAGAATTCTGTTTCCCAGTCTTCTTGAGTAGCTGGTATGGCTTTTTTTAAATAAGATAAGGCTTTTTCATCTGCTCTTAATTCAACATTCCAAGGAGCTAAAGCTTTTTCAATTACAGGCAAAAAGCTTTCCGCTACGTCTTCATGAATCAATAAAGTTTCAGCAGCGTTGCATACGGAAGGTCTAGAACATTTGGCGTTTACAATAATATCAGTTGCCATTGCTAATTGAGCATCTTTATCAATATAAATATGACAATTTCCGGTTCCGGTCTCAATTACAGGGACGGTAGCTGTTTCTAAAACGGCTTGAATTAATTTTGCTCCACCACGTGGAATCAAAACATCCAAATAACGGTTTAATCGCATCATTTCGTTAGAACTTTCGCGTGTGGTATCTTCAACCAATTGGATCGTTGTAGAAGGGAAAACTGTTGTTGCAAGTGCATCTTGTAAGATGCGAACGAGCGCCTTATTTGAATGGATGGCTTCCTTACCGCCACGTAAAATGACCGCATTACCGGCCTTAAAACACAACGATCCAGCATCGGTCGTTACATTTGGACGAGATTCATAAATAATCCCAATGACTCCTAATGGGACACGTTGTTTTCCAATCGTCAATCCAGCTTCGTTTTTCCACATTCCATCAACTTTTCCAATTGGATCTGGTAAGTCGGCTATTTTAAGGATTCCATCAGCCATAGCCTCGATGCGTTCCTTAGTTAAGATTAAACGATCCATCATATTTTCTGATATTCCGTTTTCTTTAGCAGCTATTAAATCTAACTTGTTTGCTGTGAGAATAGTTTCTGTATGAGCAATCAAAGCTTGGCTCATTAATTTTAATGCTTCATTTTTTTCAGATGAAGTAGCTCTTGCCAGCGAGCGTGCTGCTTTCTTTGCTTTTTCACCTAATTGAATCAAAGTTTCCATAAAAACACTCCTCCTAATTTAGTCAGCTGAGAATAAAGTTCCAATTTGTTTGCCTTCAATAATATCAAAAATAATCGTTGGGTCTTCACCGTTAGCTAACACCATTTGACGGGCATTTTTTAAAATGTGATTAGCAGCAATCAACTTGGTAGACATTCCGCCAGTTCCATAGCTGGATCCTTTTCCGCCCGCAAGAGCGTATAAGTCATCCGTAATGGTGTGGATTTCATCAAATAGAACAGCGTCAGGCTCATCATTTGGGTTTTTATCATAAAACCCATCAATATCTGATAACATAATCAGCAAATCAGCATCCGTAATTTCTGCAACAATAGCGGATAAACGGTCATTATCACCAAATTTGGTCAAATGATCCAATTCATCAACTGCAACAGTATCATTTTCATTTACGATTGGAATAATACCTTTTACAAGCAATTGTTCAAATGTATTGATCGCATTTAGACGGCTAGTTGGAAACTCTACAATATCTCGTGTCATTAAAACTTGACCGATGATTTGTCCATAGCCAAAAAAGAATTTGCTGTATAAATTCATCAATTCGGTTTGTCCTACAGAAGCTACAGCTTGCTGTTCAGGAATCGTTTTTGGTCGTTCGCTAAGATGCAGACGAGAGATTCCCACTCCTACAGCTCCAGAAGAGACTAGAATCACTTCTTTTCCTTGGTTTTTTAAATCAGATAAGACAAAAGCTAATTTTTCTAAACGTTGTAAATTAATAGTACCATTAGGATACATGATCGTGCTGGTTCCAACTTTTACAACGATTCGTTTACAAGAAGATAATAATTGTCGAGAAGTAGTCGTCATTTTTTTCATCCATTCTATACTTAATAACCCTAAAAAATTCGGTTTAGTTTAATGAATTTGTTCATTAAACAGTAAGACATTCTGTTCCATTTATTCTACCAGTTTCTAAGGTAAAAAACTATTTTTTCTGGCTTTTGACTAAAGAGATAGACTAAAGAACCAAAAGAAAGGCCCTGGCAGATGCCTAGGACCTTTTCTTCTATACTTTAGTTTTTTTTGATAACTTAAAATGTTTTATTCATTTTACGCATAATGAATTTTTGAAGTTCAACTACTATAAGAATAGTAAGTGATAGTCCAATAGCAATTATCCAATGCGTCATACTGATAGCAACTAAGTTAAAAATACCAGCTAAGAATGGTACAGTAGCCACTATGGTAATCAATGCAATTGAGAGCATTGCTAACCAGAACAAGTTCATGTTGGATGTGATCCCAACTTTGAAAATAGATTCTTTACTACGTGCGTTGAAGATGTGCAGTACAGAAGACCAACCAAGAATTAAGAAAGCCATTGTTTGACCAACGTCATGACTTGCGGTGATCGTAGAATCGATATCAATAAATGAACCCACGTAGAAACCAATAAGAGTCGTAATTGTGAACGTTAAAGCTGCAATTGCAATATTCCGATAGCCGCCCTTAGCGAAGATACTTTCACCTTTAGCTGTTGGTTCATTAGCCATAATAGTCGGATCAGCTTTTTCTTTGCTTAATGCAAAACCAGGAATTCCATCTGCTACTACATTAACAAATAGTAGTTGAATCGCAATAACTGGTAAGCCCCAGCCCATAATGACAGCAATTAACATAATGAAAATCTCTGAAATGTTACATGATAATAGGAAATAAACGGTTTTTTTGATATTCTCATAAACACGTCTACCTTCTTCAACAGCATGGACAATAGTATCAAATTTGTCATCGGTTAAGATCATGTCAGAAGCACTTTTAGCAACCTCAGTACCGGTAATTCCCATGGCAGTACCAACATCAGCCGCTTTTAAGGCGGGTGCATCATTGACACCGTCTCCGGTCATGGCTACTACTTCTCCATGTGATTGCCAAGCTTTAACGATTCTAATCTTGTCTTCAGGAGAAACACGTGCATAAACGGAATAATCACGAATTGTTTCTTTTAGTTTTTCATCTGAAAGTTTACCTAATTCAGCACCTGTGATTGCTTTATCGCCTTCTTCAAAAATACCTATTTGTTTAGCGATGGCAGAAGCTGTAGCAGCATGGTCACCAGTAATCATAATGGTTTTAATACCGGCTGACTTGGCTTCTTTAACTGCTTGGATGCTTTCTTCTCTTGGAGGATCAATCATTCCGACAATCCCAGCAAATGTAATCCCATCTTCAAGTTCTTCGGGACTTAAATCTTCTGGAAGTGTATCGTATGTTTTATATCCAACAGCGATAACACGTAAAGCATCATTAGCAAATGAGTCATGGATATCTCGTGCATTTTGACCTACTTCATCTGTAATAGACGAAAATTCAACTGGTAAACGATCAAAAGCTCCCTTAGTAATGGAAATGTAATGACCATCTATCTCATGAACAGTCGTCATCAACTTACGAATAGAATCAAAAGGTATCTCGTGCACACGTGGGTAAGACTCATCTAAATCATCTTTTTGTAGTCCTTTTTTTTGTAACAAGCGGATAATCGCTGTTTCAGTAGGATCACCACTAATAACTTCCTCGCCATCACGATCTTCAATAGTCGCATTTGAGGCTAGGCTCATCATCTTAAGAACCCATTTTTCATCATCACCAAACTCATTTTTTACATTTATTGGTTCATGAGGAAAAGCCCAAAGCTTTTGAATGGTCATTTGATTTTGAGTTAATGTTCCTGTTTTATCTGAAGCAATAACAGAAGCACTACCTAAAGTTTCAACGGAAGGGATGGTTCGGATGATCGCATTGCGATCTACCATATTTTTCACACCATTAGCTAATGAAATAGTGACGATAACAGGTAAGGTTTCAGGAACAGCTGCAACAGCAAGTGATACAGCAGTCATTAAGCTAAGGATAAATGCTTCTCCTTGAAGGAAGCTTAAAATGAAAATAATAACCCCAGCAATTAAAGCTATGACACTTACTTGTTTTCCTAAACTATCCATTCTAGATTGTAAAGGTGTTTTTCCTTGTTTAGTACTGTTCAATAAGTTTGCAACAGAACCCATTTCTGTGTCCATACCAGTTGTTACGACAATAGCTTTTGCTCGTCCATTGGTAACCAAGGTTCCAGAAAAAACAGTATTAAATACATCACCAACAGGGCTGTCTTCTTCAATTTCTGCATTTTCGTCTTTTTCGACAGGCACACTTTCACCAGTTAATGCAGACTCTTCGACTTGTAAATCACCACTAGAAATTAAACGAGCATCTGCAGGTATTTGATCACCTGCTTCTAATAGTATAATGTCTCCTGGTACTAACTCGGCAGCGTCAATAACGTCTTCTTGACCATCTCTTATAACGCGTGCTTGTGGAGCAGATAGACTTTGCAATGAAGCCAAAGCTTTTTCAGCTTTTCCTTCCTGCCTAAGAGCAATAACAACATTGATGACAATAATAGAGAAGATTACAATAGGTTCTGATAAATCGTCGGGGTGTTCAGTAATGGCAATATACGTGGAGATAATTCCGGCAAGGATCAAGATAATAACGGTGACATCTTTTAATTGATCAAGAATCTTTGAAAATAAAGAAACACTTTCCTCTTCATCAAATTGGTTGGCACCAAATTGTTTTTTGTGTTCTTCTACTTCCTTCGGGGATAACCCTGTTTCTGCGTTGCTGTTGAACTGTGATATAATGGAATCTAATTTTTTTGTTCTAAAATCCATAACATTCCTCCTAATAAGTATTTTTAACATAATGGATGAAACAAGTAAGTTAGACAAGCAACCACTTGTTTGTTTCTATAAGTATACCAATATTTTTTTGCTTTTGTCAAGTTAGGAGCTTGAAAAAAAGTAAGTAATATTAAAATATTAGTAGGGCAATATTATTTTAGGTAAAAAAAACCACCCATATAAAAAGGGTGGTAGAGGAGTCATTGCCATTTACTTTGGAGGAGAAAAGGCAATATAAAAAGTTGGTTGTTATTGGTATAAGTAAACTATAACGATAAGTTATGAAGAAAATGTGATGAAATTTATATATATCCCTTAAGGTAATGATAAAAGATAAAAAAGCTATCTCAATTAAGAGATAGCTAAGGGGATAAGACTCTTTTCAATAGGGGGAGAAAAGAGAGTGAAAATAAATTCAGTTTTATTTAAACAACGCTTATAGTTTATCATAATCAATTAAACATCCTATGATAAACAAGTAAAAAATTTAATGGAATTAAATTAAAAAATACTTATTTAATCATTACTTAGATAAAGCGTTCACGATTGCTTTATTAAAAGCGGGAAGGTCTTCAGGTGTACGGCTTGAAATAATGCCGCTTTCGTCTTCCACAACTTCGCTATCCTCAAATAATGCGCCTGCATTTTTTAAGTCGACACCCACTTGTTTAACAGCAGTCATTCTTTTGCCTTTAACAACTTCAGCGTTAATAAGAAGTTGTGGACCATGGCAAATTGAAAAAATTGGTTTTTTAGCATCAGCGAATGCCTTAGTAAAAGCTAAAAATCGATCATCCGCTCTTAATTGATCTGGTGAAAAACCACCGGGAATCAATAGTGCATCGAACTCTTCCGGTGAAACATCATCAATACCTTTATCAATGGTAATGGTGGTTTCTCCTTTTTTACCTGTAACAGTATTCCCTGCTTTTTTCTCGATAGTGATCACTTCATGACCTGCATTTGTTAAAGCCTCTTTTGGAGAAGTGAATTCGACATCTTCAAATAAATTGGTCACAACTGTTGCAATTTTCTTTCCCATGTATAATCCCTCTTTCCTTAAAATTTAACTACGATAAGTGTAGCGCAGATGAAAAGTGTCATCAAGTATTAGGCTTTTCTACATAAAGTAATCGCTAACATAGTCTTATCTTTTTTATCAAGTACATGTTATCATTAAATGATAAAAGGTGGAATGGAGTTGGAAAGAGATGAATATTGCATTTATTGCTCATGATAAGAAAAAAGATGAAATGGTAAAATTAACCACAGCTTATCGAGAAATTATCAAAGATCACCAAATATTTGCGACAGGAACTACCGGACAGCGAATTATTGAAGCAACTGGTTTAGATGTTCATCGCTTTAAATCAGGCCCACTTGGTGGAGACCAACAAATTGGAGCATATGTGTCGGACAATAAGATAGATTTAGTTATTTTTTTGAGAGATCCGTTAACAGCACAACCGCATGAGCCGGATATTTCAGCATTGCTTAGGTTATGTGATGTTTATGAGATCCCTTTAGCAACAAACCTCGGAACGAGTGAAATTTTATTACGAGGCTTAGGAAATGGTTTTATTGAATGGCGCAAAACAAAACGAGAAGCCCAATTAGAAGAACTAAAAGAGTACGAATAAAAAGATGGAGCTGGGACGATTTCCCAGCTCCATCTTTTTATTTACAAGCCACATTTTAATTGAGCATTGCAGTTAGTACAAGTATTGCAACCGCCTAAATCTTCTACTGTTCCTTGGCGACAGATGGGACAAGTATCTCCAACTTCATTTCCATACTTATTTTCTTCGCTAATAGGAGCGACTTGAATCGTTTTTTGTGCTGTGGGAGACAATTCTTCTTTTGTTTCTTCATCCCATATTGTTTCTTCAGCTTTTAAGGTCAAGACTTGTGTGTCACGGCTACCATCTACATAAACTGTACCGCCTTTTGCTCCACCTTTATAAAGACGTTCATAGATTGTTTGAACTTGTTCGACTGTATACCCTCTAGGAGCATTAACTGTTTTTGAAATAGAACTGTCAATCCATCGTTGAATCGTACATTGAACATCAACATGAGCTTCAGGTTTTAGGCTCATAGCTGATACAAATTGTTTTGGCAACCGTTCAGGATCTGTTTCTGGATGATGATCTAGGTATTCTTGAACGATATCAGCTTTTACTTCGATAAATTTACCTAAGCGTCCGCTTCTAAAATAACTGAAAGAGTAGTAGGGCTCGAGTCCGGTGGAAACGCCAACCATGGTACCTGTCGAACCTGTTGGGGCGACCGTTAATAAATGAGAATTGCGTATCCCATATCTCATAATACCTTCATGGATATGTTTTGGCATTTTCTTCATATAACCAGATTGAAGGAACTTTTCTCTTAGTTTAGTGGTCTCTGCTTCAGTTTTTCCAATTAAAAATGGAAAGCTGCCTCGTTCTTTTGCTAACTCAATAGAAGCCTCATAGGCTGAAACCGCAATAACTTCAAATATCTTGTCTACTAACTGATTTCCTTCTTGAGAACCGTATTCTGCGCCACAGTAAATTAGTAAATCAGCGAGTCCCATAATCCCTAAACCAACACGGCGTTCGCCTAAAGCTTGTTTTTCGTTTTCTGCTAAGAAGTAAGGAGTGGCATCAATCACGTTATCTTGCATACGTACACCGACTTGAACGGTTTGCTTTAATTTATCAAAATTAATTGTTCCAGATTTCTTATTGGCCATTTCAGCTAGATTGACAGCTGCTAAATTACAAACAGAATAAGGAGCAAGAGGCTGTTCGCCGCACGGATTTGTAGCAACGACTTTTTGCCCATAAGCAGAAGCATTCGTCATCTGATTTGCATTATCGATAAAGAAAATGCCAGGCTCAGCAGCGTAAGTCGCACAAATAGTAATTAGTTTCCATAATTCACGAGCAGGTATGGTTCGATACGTATGAACGCCATGTCCCGAAGATTCCCAATCACGGACATCGCCAATTTCTGACCAATGAGCATTGTATTCTTCCATTTCCTCTGGGCTGTATGTTTCTACGGCAGGGAAGCGAAGAGGATAGTCTGCACCTTTTTCAACAGCCTCCATAAAATCAGTTGTTAGACAAACTGAAATATTTGCTCCAGATAAAAAGTCTGGATCGTGTACACTATACGTGCCGCCTTCGTTTAATTTAGCTGCCGCTTCTTTTATTAGAGTCGCATCAAATCCACCATAACCAGGTACATTTTTATAATTTAAAATACTTTGATACATGGCAATCTCACGTTCAGTAAAAGGTGTGAAAAGTAACTTATCGGTAGCTAATTTCTTTATTTGAGCATCTGTTGTATTTTCAATCAAATACCGTAGAATACGAGGATTCTGCATTTTTGAAATAATAAACTCAAGAATATCGGGATGCCAATCAGCCAGCATAATCATTTGAGCCCCACGACGACTGCCTCCTTGTTCAACCAAATGAGTCAACTTAGCGATGTCATCTAACCAAGAAACAGCTCCTGATGATTTGCCGTTCACACCACGTGCTAGCGTATGACGTGGGCGAAGTGTAGAACCATTTGTTCCAACGCCGCCCCCACGGCTCATGATTTCCATCACTTGTTTTCGATGATCTGAAATGCCTTCGCGTGAGTCAGGGACAAAGGGCATCACATAGCAGTTGAAGTAAGTGACATCGGTTTTTGAGCCTGCACCATATAAAACGCGACCTGCAGGAACAAAATTCAAACTTTTTAATTCTTCATAAAAAGCAGTATAAGCAACTTTTCTTTTTTCAGGAGTTGATTCGATAGCGGCTAAACCAGTTGCGTTTCGTTTTGCAATTTGTTCGTAAAAGATTTCAAGTGGTTTTTCAATCACATCTAAGCTACAAGTGATTAATCCTGTTTTTTTTTCATGATCCTCTTCAATGGATCCTCGGAATTCCTCATCAATTAAAATTGAAGCAGTGTGGTTAGAATAGTTGATGCTTGTAACAAATCCAGTGCCTCTTGTAGGGTATTGAGGGTCAGCTTTAATCGTTAAAACAACTAAGTCTCCGATAGAAAGAGTAGACTTAGAAATGTCTTTAAATGAATAACGATCTAACATAACTAAACGTGAAACACCTTTATAGGTTAAATTCATATCATCCGTTATCGGATGTACTTGTGGGAAAGCTTGTATAGCCTCATTTAATTTTGTGATATTTAAGTGCATTTTTGTAGAGGTATCTGCGATCATGGGTATCACTCCTTAATAATGTATGTAAATCAATAGATAAGTATAAAATACTATATGTCGTTATACACAATTCATATTACACTATATATAGTGTTTTTGCATTAAGAAAGTGGCTAAAGAACTATAAAAAATAAAAAGATTGAAGCAAAAACAACTCGCTTCAATCTTTTCAGAGAATAAATTTTAAAAAAAATTATTTTAGTAGAGGTCATTTAAAAAATCAAGTGCATAGTTGACATGTAATTCTGTAGCGATAGCTAATCCTCGTTCATCAATATCAAAATTTTCGTGATGATGTCCATACCACGTGTCCGGATTAGTAGGGTCTTTTGTCCCAACACGAGCATAAACCCCTTCAGCAACAGCTAAAAAGTCAGCGAAATCATCTGCGCCTAAGCTTTTTGGATTATTTTGAATAACATTTTCTGCACCCACGATATCAGCTCCTACACGAGCTGCACGACTTGCAGCAGTTTGATGGTTGATAAGAGGCGCAGCCGCATCATAATTTTCAAATTCTATAGTAGTACGATGGGCTGTTGCCACATCTCGTGCCACGCGTTCGACAGCCTCTAATACAAATTGGCGTGTTGTGTGGCTGAAAGTACGAACAGTTCCTTCAAGGGAAGCTTCGTTGGCAATAATATTGTAACGAGTTCCAGCATTCAATACGCCTACAGCAACCACGACATTGTCTAAAGGACTAACTTCACGGGCAACAATGCTCTGCAATTCGACAGTAATAGCAGCGGCGGTCAGTAAAGCATCTCTTCCTAAATCAGGTCTAGCAGCATGCCCACTTTCGCCAGTCACTTTGATTTTAAAAATATCACAAGATGCATTTGTGGGACCAGCAGTAGAAACGATTTTTCCAGTTTCAATAGAAGAGTCGACATGGATACCAAAAAATTGATCGACATTGTGAACAAACCCGCCAGATACAAATTGTCTTGCACCAGCGCCGATTTCTTCAGCTTGTTGGAAAGCTAATTTGATAGTGCCTGCAAAATCTGCTTCATGATTTTTTAAAATTTTTGCGGCCCCTAATAAAGCTGAGGTATGACCATCATGACCGCATGCATGATGTAAGCCTTCATTAAGTGACTTGTAGGGTTTATCTTTTGCGTCTTCTAATTCAAGAGCATCAATATCAGCTCTTAAGAGAATGGTTTTTCCTGGTCCTTTTTGACCAATTATGGTTCCGATAGCTCCTGTTTCACCCACAGATTCGTAAGGGATTTCTAATTGATCTAATTGATTTTTGATGAATTTAATCGTTTCATATTCTTTTAAACTTGGTTCAGGATGTTGGTGAAGATAACGACGCAATGCAATAACCTCTTGAGCTCCTTGTTGAACTTCTTCGTGTACTGTAGATTGAGTAAGTAATGTTGACATTAATTATCATCCTCTCTAATTTAGTTGACACTTTCTATTTGTATCTAATTACCAAACTGGAATAGAAGAACCTTTTGATGTTTCTGCGATGACTTCTTTTGTATCTTCTGCTTGATAAGCTTCTATAATTTTTTGGAACACTTCATTATCTTTATCTTCTTCTCTTGAAACAATCGCATTGTAATAAGGATCAGATGATTCAGTAACCGGTTCTAAGAAAACCGCATCTTCAGTTGGAATGAAGCCAGCATCAACGGCCATTCCGCTATTAATAACGGAAGCAGTCACATCATCTAAAGCACGAGCAGTTTGAGAAGAGTCCAATGTTTCAAATGTTAAATTCAAGGGGTTGGAAGTAATGTCATCGACTACAGGGATTTGTTTTTTTTCAGGATTAACTTCAATTAAACCGGCTGTTTGAAGTAATAGTAAAGCTCTTCCTTCATTAGAAACATCATTTGGAATAGCAATCACATCATTTTCTTTTATTTCTGAAACGTCTTGGATACTTGATGAATAAATGCCCAGAGGAGCGATAACCGTATCAGCGATAGCGACTAGATTTTCTCCATGGTCTTCGTTAAAAGAATCCATGAAAATTTTCGTTTGAAACGAGTTTAAATCTAATTCTCCCTCAGCAAGAGCGACATTAGGCGTAGCGTAATCTGTAAATTTAACCAGTTCGATCTCAATACCATCCGAAGCTAATTTTTCTTTCACGAAATCCCATACTTCATTCACTTCGCCAACTACCCCAATTTTAATGGGTTCAGATGCTTTTGCATCTGAAGCAGTATCTGTTCCACAAGCTGTTGTTACCAAGAGTCCTAATGCTAATGTTAATCCTAAAAATCCTTTTTTTAATCTTTTCATGTTATTTTCCTCCAATGTCATCTAGTGACTCGTTTTTTTAACTAACGCATTTCCTATAAATTGACTAATAAAAACAATAAGTAAAATAATAACGGTTGCGACTAATGTCACATCATTCTGGAAACGATTGTACCCTCGAGAGATGGCTAAATTTCCTAACCCGCCGCCTCCAATTGCTCCTGCCATGGCTGTTAACCCAATCAAGTTAATAATGGTTACAGAAGAGACACGAATAATGGCTGTTAGACCTTCTTTTAAATACACAAGAAAAATGATTTCTAAAGGGCTGGAACCCATAGATTCAGCAGCCTCTATAACGCCAGGATCAACTTCTAGAAGAGCATTTTGAATTTGTCTTGCAAAAAACGGAACGGTTCCAATGACCAAAGGGACAATAGCTGCGGTTGTTCCAATTGACGTATCAACAAGAAAACGGGTAAAGGGAACAACTAAAGCCATCATAATAATGAATGGCAAAGAACGAAAGAGATTAACAATTTGATCGAGTAAACTGTAAAGTCGCGGTCTTTCTAAAATACCACCTTGGTCTGTTACAACAAGAACGACTCCTAAAATTAAACCAAGGACACCTGCAATCAATCCTGTAACAGTTACCATGTACAATGTTTGTAAAGTACTTTCAACAATTTCATCTTTTAATGGAATAACATTTTCAAAATAGGTTGTAAGAAATTCAGTCATAGTCGTTCACTCCTTAAACAATATAGTGTTCTTTTTTTAATGGAATAACTTTTTGGTGATGGTGAATCAAGGTTACTTTTACGTTTTTAGACTTTAAATAGGCAAGGGCGTTGTCTCTACGGCCTGGTTCGCCACTTAAGACAACAATCAGATTGCCGACAGGCGTTTCTTGTAAAATCTCCACATTTCCAAATAAAATATTGGTGGTAACTCCAAAACGAGTAGTCAGTGTAGCAATCAATGGATCACTTGTACTTGCACCAACGTAAGAAATATTAGCTAAGACATCATTAGTCTGCAAATCGAGTAATGTAGGATGTTTTAAAATATTTTCTAGCGCTTGATCAACATGAGTTGAAGTGTTGATAAACTCTTTTGTGATCCTTTCTTTAGGTTCGGTGAAAATAGAAACCAAATCACCTTCTTCAACAACATGACCATTTTCCATGACAGCTACTTTGTTGCAAATTTCTTTTACAACTTGCATCTCGTGGGTGATGATGACAATCGTCAGTGCTAATTTTTTGTTCAACTCTTTCAATAATTCTAAAATCGAAAGAGTTGTCTTTGGATCTAGGGCACTTGTGGCTTCATCACATAATAAGACTTCAGGATCGTTGGCTAAAGAACGAGCAATAGCTACACGCTGTTTTTGTCCACCAGATAACTGAGAAGGGTATGCGGAACTTTTATCGGTTAGTCCTACCAACTGTAATAACTCGGCAACTTTTTCTTTGATCTGTGATTTAGTTAAACCCGATTTTCTTAAAGGATAAGCAACATTTTCAGCAATCGTGCGAGAGCCCATTAAGTTGAAATGCTGAAAGATCATCCCGATTTTCTTGCGCGCAGCTCGTAATTGCTTTGGTTTTAAACTTAATAAATCTTGACCTGAAACGATTACTGATCCTTCTGACGGTCGTTGAAGAAGGTTGATGGTACGGACTAAAGTGCTTTTCCCAGCGCCGCTATAGCCGACAATTCCAAAAACATCTCCTTTTTCAATGGTTAACTGAACATTTTCTACTGCTTTTATACTTGTTTCTCTTCCTTCAAACGTAACACTGACATTGTTTAGTGTGATCATATATATTCCTCCTTAAAATAGAAAAAGCATTCGCCCATTAACCTACTGCTGTAGATTAAAGGACGAACGCTTTACCGTCGTGTTACCACCTTTATTTGAGTTGTTCTCACAAACGACTCCTTATCAAGTACGAGAAGAAAACTTCTGATACTCTAGCACTGTAATGGGTGCGCCCATGATAGCCTAATGTTTAAAACACTTGGTATCCCACTCAGAGGCCATTTTCTTTTTACTCCTGCAAACCTGTTCTCAGCATTCAGGCTCTCTGTTAGTGCATTCAGTAAAAATACTTTTCTCTTCATTGCGTTTAGTTATGTAATTGTAAAATTAAAAAAGTCCTTACAAAGAAACGAACGAATTCGTTTCTTTGTAAGGACGAAAGTCAGTTATCTGCTTCGTGTTACCACCTTAATTTATAAGTATATTGCTATACTTACCTTATCCAGTACGTAAGACTAAATCGCCTTTTTATACTGTGACACTGTAACGGGTGTTCCCGTAGAAAGCTGACACATTTAAAAGTGCTTCGCTAACTCCACTCAAAGACCATCTTCGGTTCAATCTGACTAACCCATTTTCAGCAACTTACTGGGTTCTCTAAAATAGACAGGTACAAACGTACTCTTCTTTTCATAGTGTTTTATCATTTGATTATCATATTCCTTAACTTGTTCTTAATATACAGAAGAAAAAAATGATTGTCAATAACTAAATTTATTTTTGAAAGTATTTATTTTAACTAGCAGTATTCGCTACTACCCCAAACAGATAGAATGTGCTATAGTGGATTTGCCTAAAATATCTACTAAATAGTTTAGGCAATATATCAGAGTAGGAGACAAAGCGTTAAGTGTCGTAGGGATGGGATGTTGCCCACGGACGAAAAATTGTGTAGACAATTTGCGGTTTTGTTTCTGCATTCGCTGCATAAGATTTTATGTGTGGAGCTCATCAAAGGAGATCTTCAAAATGAGTGAGAACAAGTACGATGCAAGAAGTATTTCTAAAATTGGGTTATTAATGGCATTAGAAATTGTATTAACCCAATTTATTTCAATTGAAACACCAATAGTCCGGATTGGCTTTGGTTTTTTGCCAATAGCTATTGTTGGTATGCTGTATGGCCCTTGGATAGCTGGAACGGCTTCAGCTATTGCAGATATAGTGGGGACGATTTTATTTGGTGGGGGAGTATTTTTCCCAGGATTTGTCTTATCTGCATTTATCGGAGGAATGATTTATGGTCTGATTCTTTACAAGAAACCAAAATCATTAAAAAGAATCATTATCGCGATTCTGTTGGTTACCGTTTTTGTGAATTTAGGATTGAATACAATCTGGTTAACAATAATGTTAGATAAAGCTATCCTAGTAATTTTTCCAACACGAGTAGTGCAAAACCTTGTTTTAGCACCGGTTAATATCATGTTGTTATACTTTGTTGTTCAAAATAAGACTTTGCGAAAAGCGATCGGAATTGAATAGGGTTTAATTAAATAAACAAAGCAACATCCAAACTAAGACAGCTTAAATTTAAGCTGTCTTTTTTTAGTATATGTACTATAATATGTACAAGATGAGATTTTGATGAGGGTGAGGAACGCGGAATGGTAGTAAAAACGTTTGGTATAAAAATTGAGAATCAAAATTATCGCACGCGTGTTGGTGTACACTTTGTGATTTTTGACCAAGATAGGAAACAAATTTTACTTGTTTCACCACCGAATGGTTCTTTTTTACTGCCAGGAGGAGAAATTGAAGCGAATGAAACGCATGAAGAAACGGCAAAACGGGAATCCATGGAAGAATTAGGTTTTGAAATAGAGCTCGGGGAATTTATCGGTGAAGCAGAGGATTACTATTATTCTAAACACCGTAAGCAGCATTATCATAATCCTGCATATTTTTATACTGTTAAGTCATGGAAATCCATCTGTGATCCACTAGAGGATTTCAATCAATTAGAATGGATGACTATTTCTGAAGCGTTAGCCAAATTAAAAAGAGGTAGCCATAAATGGGCTGTACAACAATACGAAAAATCGTATATGAAGATGAGTCATTCAACAGAATAATAAACATACGAAAGGGAGGTGAGACTTTTGTCTCACCTCCCGCTTAAGAATATACTATTATTTATCTGCTTCGTAATCAACAGCAGTGACGGTTACATCGATATTGCCACTCGTAGCTTTTGAGTAAGGACAATAAGCATGAGCTTTATCTGCTAATTCTTTGGTAGTTGCTTCATCTTGACCTTCAATTCCAACATCCAATCTTACTGCAAGTTTAAATCCGCCGTCAGTTGGATCTGAATGCAATTCAACAGTTGCAATAACTTGGCTTTTTCCAGAAATTTTTTCTTCTTTCATCATATGTTCTAAAGCCGAATTGAAACATGCGCTGTATCCTAGTGCGAATAATTGTTCTGGGTTACTCCCTTGTCCAGGACCGCCCATATCTTTTGGAGTAGAAACACGTACAGAAAATGACTTATCTGGTAAATGGCTTTCTCCATTTCGTCCACCAGTATTAATTGCTGTAGTTTGATACATTAATTTTGAATCTGCCATATTTGTAATTCTCCTCTCTAAATTATCGTACGTACCAAGTATACTAATAGTGAAGATAAAACCCTAATCATCTGTTTGGGATAGATAAAAAGAAAAACTAGTTGAAAAGTAAAAAGTGTATCGCTAAAATTGAGAGAAGAAGACATAGGAAGGAGAGAGTTTTATGCCATTTGTACATGTTGAATTAGTTGAAGGTCGGACTGCGGAACAAAAAGCAGGTTTAGTTAAAGACATTACGCAAGCAGTAGTAAAGAATACCGGAGCAACAGAAGATCGAGTTCATGTTATTATAGAAGATATGAAAAAAAACAATTACGCTGTTGGCGGGAAATTACTGGGTTAAATTAAAGAGGTAAAAGTTCTTGGAAAAGGTTTATATTTGTTAAAAGACTTTATAAAAAGTTGAGTTTAAAAACCCCAAATTTACTTATACTTAAGTAAATTTGGGGTTTTTTAGTTTAAGAATAGTACATCTTAAATTTTATATCTTGCGGATGGTTCCCAAAATGTTCTCCAAATAAAGTGGCTCCACCTAAATTTTCAGCATCCTTCTTTACTTCAATTCGTAAACTCCAAATCTCGTTTTTTGTATTTATATCTTGAATTGTAAAGTCTGATAGAGCCTCACCATCCATATATGTTCCATGAGAAGTAATTCTTATTGTTTTTAGTAATCCATATTGATTTAATTTAGAAGGGTACCATTCTGGATTTAGTTTACCCCTTGTATCTGAAAAGTCACCTGGACTAGTCCAAGTTCCTAATTCAATATCATTTAAACTAAAAGTGATATCAGATGGCCATACATCATTTGAGAATGGAAATTCTGACGAAATTTCCATACTGATTTCAAGTTGTTCTAACTTTTCATCTTCATTTAAAAAATTGGGTGTCTTATATTCTACATAACCTTCAGTAAACCAAAGAATTTGGGCATCCATTCTTTTTGAATCCATAAAAAATTTCGGTTCATCAACTTCTCCGATAAAATCTTTGACAGTAGCTAGACCACAAGTTGGGGAAACTGAATAATCTGTGTATTGTCCTACTGGAATAGTAGTTTCTCTTGTCTCAAAAGAACGATAGATTTTTTTAGGAAATAGAATTTCTATGTGATCAACTTTTAATATCGAAATTTTTTGTGATCCTGATTTCCCTGGAATTCGTTCGGTTTTAATTAAGCCAGATGCTTCTAATTTTTTGATGTGTTTTGTTATTACAGCACTACTTAATCCAATAGCTCCAGCGATTTCTTTTATATTCATTTTATTTTTAGAAAGCAATTGAATAATGTTGAGTCTCACAGGACTGGCTAAAGCTTCATAAACAGGTAATGAAGCATCCGATATATCTATTTGCATGAAATCACTCCTAAGTTAATGAATGTCTTGATTTGTTGATTTAATATTAGTGTAATGGCTAATCAAATTATTGTCAATTCTTTTTTTGAGAAGAAGATTAACTAATCAGCTAATTGTTTTAAAATAAAAACAAAACAATTAACTATAAAACTATTGACAGCGATTACATTTATGTTTATATTATGTTTATAAACTAATTCTAGAAGATAGTTTTACAATATAACATATTAAAAAAATAGTAAGGAGTAAAATAATGAAATCATCTATAGCAATAAGCAAAAATAAAATTATTTCAGAGATTGATCCGCGTTTATACGGATCCTTCATCGAGCATATGGGAAGAGCTGTTTATGAAGGGATTTATGAACCAAAACATCCGAGTGCGAATGAAAAAGGATTTCGGAAAGATGTATTGAGTTTGATTAAAGAATTAAATGTCCCTCTAATTCGGTATCCAGGTGGTAATTTTGTTTCTGGCTATAACTGGGAAGACGGAATTGGACCTGTAGAAGAAAGACCTCGAAGATTAGATTTAGCATGGCGAACGATAGAAACAAATGAAGTTGGACTTCATGAATTTATGGAATGGTCTAAAGAAGCTAATGCCGAAGTAAATATGGCAGTAAACTTAGGTACTAGAGGAATCGACGAAGCAAGAAACTTACTAGAATATTGTAATTTTGAAGGAGGGACCTATTGGAGTGATCTAAGAAAGAAAAATGGGGCCGAAAAACCGTTTGGAATTAAGACATGGAGTCTTGGAAATGAAATGGATGGACCATGGCAAATCGGGCATAAAACAGCTTATGAGTATGGACGTTTAGCTGAAGAAACTGCAAAAGCTATGAAGCTGGTAGATGATAATATTGAATTAGTTGTGTGTGGAAGCTCGACAAGTAAGATGCCAACTTTTGGTTCTTGGGAAATGACTGTTCTGGAACATGCTTATGAGCACGTAGATTATCTATCACTTCATTGCTACTATGGAAATCCAGAAAATGATCTGGAAAATTACTTAGCTCAATCGTTAGATATGGATCGTTTTATAAAAGGTGTAGTGGCGATGTGTGATGCCATTAAATCTAAAAAGGGAAGCGATAAAAAAATTAATCTTTCTTTTGATGAATGGAATGTTTGGTATCATTCTAATGAACAAGATAAAGAAATCAAGCCTTGGCAAGTAGCGCCTCCTTTATTAGAAGATATTTATAATTTTGAAGACGCTTTGCTTATCGGATGTCTGCTTATTACCTTATTAAAAAATGCTGATAGAGTTAAAATTGCTTGTCTAGCTCAATTAGTTAATGTAATTGCACCAATTATGACAAATAAAGAAGGGGATGTTTGGAAGCAAACTATTTTTTATCCATTTATGCAGGTCTCAAATTTTGGCAGAGGTGTTGTTTTAGAACCTGAAACTAAGAGCGATACTTATGCTACTAAAGATTTTGATGAAGTTCCGTTTCTTGAAAGCATCGCAACGTATGATGAGTATAAAAAAGAAATGGTTGTTTTTGCTGTAAATCGTTCTAAAAATGAGCATTTAGATTTTTCAATAAATGTTGAAGGATTTGAAATGGAAGAGATTGTGGAAACTACTCAGATGTCCGGATATGATATTAAAGAAACAAATCAAGAAAAAGAAAAGGTTAATTTAAGTAAAGGAAATTCAATAGAATTACAGACTAACTCTGTAAAAACAAAATTGAAACCGCTATCTTGGAATGTGATTAGAATAAGTGTTAAATAAAAATATGGAGGTTAAATAATGAACAGGTTTAAAAAATATTTGCTAACAGGAATTGCTAGTTTGGTATTAGTAACTCTTTCTGGTTGTAGTAATCCCAATACTATTACATTTTGGAATCCTTTGACAGGTGATGATGGTGCTTATATGGATAACATGGTAGAAGCATATAATGAAACTGATCCAGAATTTCCATTAGAAGCAGTTATATCTCCTGACATGTATACGAAAATTTATACAGTAATGAACTCAGGTGAAGGGGTTCCAGATTTAACTTTAATACATGCTGATAGAGTACCGGGATTTGTAAGATTGGGAATGTTAGAATCAATTGATCCTTTAATGAAAAACAATACAGATTTAAATGCTGATAATTACTTAGAGCAGGCTTGGGTACCTGGTACTGTAGATGGTACGCAATATACTATTCCTTTAGATATACATGGTAGTGCGATGTATTATAATGTTGATATGCTAGAAAAGTACGGGGTTTCTAATTTTTTAGATGATGATGTAGTTACATTTGAAGAAATACTTTCATTGAAAGGTAAGTTAGATGAAGGTCAATATGCAATCAACAATGCTTTGATTGAATGGACAACTTTAGCTAATGTAGTAAATCGTGGTGGAAATATTGAACAAGATGGAAAACCAACGATTGATACACCCGAAATGAAAGAAGTAGTAAGTCAGCTACGTCAATTAGCAGAAGCAGGTCTAATTACTCCAAATGGTGAGGACGGTTATGCCATTTTTCAAGGAGGAGATGTCCTGTTTTCAACTGATGGAACTTGGACTTCAACAGCACATGATTCAGTTGAAACATTAAACTGGGGTGTAACAAATACGTATGCATTCGAGCCAGGTACATTTAATAACCGTTCATCAGCACATTTGTTCTCAATGTTAGAAAGTGAAGAAAGAACAGATGAAAAAGAACAAGGGATTGCTGATTTTTTAAATTACGTACGCGAAAATTCTATGGAATGGGCTAAAGCAGGACAAATTGTAGCAAGTAGAGATGTTTTTGAAGATCCAGAGTATGAACAATATCCGCAATCATTCTTTACATCTTCTGAAGAAGAAAAAGAATCTCTTCATATTTTTGAATACGAGCACTACGGTTATGTAGAACAAGCGTTAGCAACAGTATTAGTTGATATGATTTATGGAAATATTGAAATAGAAGATGGTCTAGTTCAAGCACAACGTCAAGTTGAAGATTTAGTAGCTCAAGGTGGAGCAGGAGAAGTAGAGGCAGCAGAAGTAGCGGAATAAATTACTCACTTATTAAATGCTGAAATAATTTGCGGTATCACATTCATGGTACCGCAAATTATTGTATGAGAAAGGATGACATAAATAAATGCAAAGTGAAAATTTATTAGTCGTTGAGACTGAAAAGAAGAAAAAGAGAAAATCGATGAAGCAATTTGCTTTTATTGGACCTCACCTTGTTCTTTTTTTAATATTTATACTTATACCAACAATATATGGTATATATGCATCTTTCACACAGTGGAATCTAATTGGAGAACCGGAATGGGTAGGTCTTAGCAATTTTAAAACACTTCTTTTTGATAAAAGTTCAACATTTCATTTTCAACTTAGAAATGGATTAAAGAATACGTTGCTATTTGTGGGTTTGACGGTACCATTACAAATCTTGATACCATTAACAGTAGCAGTTGCTTTAGAAAATAAAAAAGTGAAATTCAAAAGCTTGTTTCAGGCTATTTTCTATATTCCAGGACTAATTTCGGTATCAGCAGCAGCGATTATTTGGTTACTGATTTTTAATCCACGTTTAGGACCTGTAAATAACTTGCTTAGTTCAGCAACTGTATGGATGGTAAATCAACCTAATGCATGGGCTATTATAGTTTTCATGTCATTATGGGGCGCTATTGGTGGTAACTTAATTATTTATCGATCAGCTATTAGTGGAGTATCAGCTGATTTATATGAATCAGCTGATATTGATGGAGCTGGTCCAGTGCGGAAGTTTTTTAGTATCACCTTACCTTCTATCCGTTTTCCATTGTTTTACACAGTTGTCATGTCTACGGCGGGAGCATTTAATGTATACGCACAACCATTAATGATAACAAACGGAGGACCTGAACAGTCTACACATGTAATGATGATGTATATCCGTCAACTAGCATTTGGTACTGGAGAGTCAGTTGCTGGTATGGCATCAGCGATGTCAGTATTGTTAGGACTTGTTATTGTTTCTATTTCCGTTTTTCAATTTATCGTTATGTATCGTAATTCTAAAGGATAGCAAGGAGAGAGAATATGAGGAAAATTAGTATAACAAAGTATTTAGCTTACTTCTTTTTGGTAACTTCCTGTGTAGTATGGGTCTTTCCAGTATTATTTGGTTTTTTTACATCCTTTAAAGCTCAAGGAGACATCATGACAGTAGGATTTAGTATGCTTCCTGCAAATTGGGTTATTCAAAATTATATTAGTGTCTTAACCAATACATCAAGTGCACCAATTGTCCAATGGTTTTTAAATTCATTGGTGATCTCTGGTTCACATACTTTCTTAGTTGTACTTATTGTTTCACTAGCAGCGTTTGGATATACTCGTATTGATTTTAAAGGAAAAGAAACATTGTTCTTTACTATTCTTGCATTATCTATGTTTCCAGCAGTTGTTAATATTATTCCATCTTATAAAATTGTCGAAGCACTTGGATGGGTAAATTCACCATTAGCAGTAATTGTTCCTGGACTAGGTGGAGTTGGAAATGTCTTTCTTGTACGTCAATTTATGTTAGGAATTCCTAAAGAATTTGATGAATCTGCTAGAATGGATGGTGCTTCAGATTTCACTATTTATTTTAAAATTATTCTACCTTTAGTTAAACCAGTTTTAATTGTAACAGGATTATTCTCTTTTATAGGATCATGGAATGATTTCTTATGGCCTACAATTGTATTAAATGATGTAAATAAACTGACTATTACTGCGGGATTACAATTACTTCAAGATTTATATGGTGGATATGCAATGACAGGAGAGTTAATGGCTTCAGCTATTATTGCTATGATACCAACAGTTTTACTTTTCTTGTTCGCTCAAAAATACTTTATAGAATCAATGAATCTAAACGCGGGTGTAAAAGGATAATAGAGGTGGGAATTAATGAAAAGGAATATCGAACGAAAATTATTTTTAATAGGATCTATATGGAATATAATTAATGCTTTCATAACAGTCTTTGGATATTCTATGTGGGTTAGGTCAGAAGGAATATCTCACCTAAGAACTATCCCTACTAATGAGTTAGAAGTAAATGGAAACTTAGTGGATTCTCTGTTCACTGTTTCTGTAACCTATGGATTGCTTCTCTTTGTTATAGGTTTTATAAACTTTTTCATTATTAAAACAATAGAAGATGGAAAAATACAAAAAAAAATTATAATTTGGTCAGGAATTTTAGTGATGTTCTCTTTAATAACTTTAGATGTAATTTCACTACTTTCTTATTTAATGATGTTTGTAGTGTATCAATCTAAAAACAAGGCTATTCGTTTAGTAAATGTCTAATTATTTAATAAGTAATAAAATTCTATAAAGTTAATAAAACAGAAGGAGATTTACATGAAATATTTTATCATGTTTCTTTTATTGTCAGCTTTATTTTTAGAGGGGTGTTCAGAAACAGAATCTGTGGATCATAACTTTGAGGAACCAGAATTTGAAAATGCTACAGTGCATGATCCATCAGTAATTTTTGTTAATAATTACTTTTATGTCATAGGTTCGCATTTGGAATTTGCTAAAAGTAAAGATTTAATACAGTGGGAGCAACTTTCAACAAGTGTTCCAACTAATACTTTATTTTCCAATGTCTATAAAGAACTAGCTGAATCTTTTGAATATGCTAAAACAAAAACTCTGTGGGCAGGAGATATCATACAATTAAAAGATGATAAATTCTATATGTACTATACTGCGGCAGAAGGAACAACACCTCTTTCGACATTAGGAGTTGCAATATCTGACCATGTAGAAGGCCCCTATGAAGATCTTGGAGTTATATTGAAATCAGGATCTATAAAAGAAAATGGAAAAATGCATGATGCAACAGTTGAACCAAATGTAATTGACCCACATGTTTTTTTTGATAATGAGGATCATTTATGGATGGTTTATGGTTCTTATTCAGGAGGCATTTATATACTTAAAATGGATGAATCAACTGGCAAGCCAGAACCTAATCAAGGATACGGTAAAAAATTATTAGGTGCTAATCATAGTAGAATTGAAGCTCCGTACATTTTATATAGCCCAGAAACGAAATATTATTATTTATTTCTATCATTTGGAGGATTAGATTCAAAAGGAGGATACAACATAAGAGTTGCAAGGTCTGAAAATCCTGATGGGCCTTATATTGATGCCAAAAATCAAAATATGATTGAAGCGAAAGGTGCAATCGGAAGTTTCTTTGATGATAAAGCAATTGAACCCTACGGAGTAAAATTAATTGGGAATTTTAGTCTCAAATCTAATGAAATCACTTCTACTGCAGGATATGTATCTCCAGGTCATAACTCAGCGTTCTATAATCCTAAATTAAATAAATATTTTCTATTCTTTCATACACGCTTTCCGAATAGAGGAGAAGAACACGAAGTAAGAGTTCATCAGTTCTTTTTTAATGAAAAAGACTGGCCAGTTATTGCACCCTTGAGATATGCCGGAGAAACTATTCAAATATATAAAACAAACCAAGTTTTTGGTGAATATCAATTCGTTAACCATGGTACTGATATAAGTGAGGATATCAAGGCGACTAAGTTTGCTAAATTAAAGAAAAATGGAAAAATTTCGGGAGAATTAACAGGTAGTTGGAAAATAACGGATGACAAGTCAGCTTCAGTGATAATAGATGATGTCGAATACAATGGTGTATTTCTTTCTCAATGGAATGATTATGAGAATAAGCCCACTATCACATTTACTGGAATGTCATCTACAGGAGTATCTGTTTTTGGTATAAGAACTATAAAATAGTAAAAATAAGGAGTATTTAACAATATGAAAGAAACAATAACACGATACAAAAATCCAATTGTCACAGAACGGGCTGATCCCTGGGTGTACAAGCATACTGATGGCTTCTACTACTTTACTGGTTCTGTTCCAGGTTATCAGGAGATCGAAGTAAGAAGAGCTAGAAATCTAAACGAGTTAGAAGATGGAGAAAAAGCTACTGTTTGGCATGCTCATGAAAATGGAGAAATGAGTAAATTAATTTGGGCTCCAGAAATCCATTTTATACGTGGGAAATGGTATATCTATTTTGCAGCTGCTAGTGATGACACTATAGATGAGGGAACATTTCAACATCGGATGTATGTACTCGAATGTGCTGATGAAAATCCTTTAACAGGTGAATGGATTGAAAAAGGCCAAGTGAAAACAGAAACCGAGAGTTTTAGTTTAGATGCTACTACTTTTGAATATAACGATAAATTATATTATGTTTGGGCGCAAAAAGATCCAGCTATTCCTGGTAATTCAAATTTATATCTATCAGAAATGAAAAATCCATGGACATTAGTTGGAAATCAAACGCTATTGAGTACTCCTGAATATGATTGGGAAAAAATCGGTTTTTTGGTTAACGAAGGACCAGCAGTTATTATCCGTAACGATAAAATTTTCATTAGTTACTCTGCTAGTGCAACAGATGAAAATTACTGTATGGGACTGTTGTGGGCCGATGTAGAAGATGACTTATTAAACAAAAATAGTTGGAACAAATTAGAAACGCCAGTATTTATTTCATCTGAAGAGAACTTTTTATTTGGACCAGGACACAATTCATTTACAGTTAGTGAAGATAATAAGGAAGATGTATTGATCTATCATGCTCGGCCAAAAAAAGTCACAGAAGAAGAGCCCTTAGATGTTCCAGATAGACATGCAAATGCACAAGTTTTTACTTGGAATGACGAAGGTATGCCTGTATTTGGGATGCCAGGAACATAAATTAAAAGTGACTAACAAAGGAGAATAAAACATGAATCATATTACTTTTACACCAGAAAGAAAAAAAGCAAAAATCAGCAAATACATATATGGGCAATTTGCTGAACACCTTGGAAAATGTATTTATGAAGGACTATGGGTAGGAGAAAACTCGGATATTCCTAATAAAAATGGTATTCGCACGGATGTAGTTGAAGCGTTGAAAGAAATTAATGTTCCAGTACTGCGTTGGCCGGGAGGATTATTTGCTGACGAGTATCATTGGAAAGATGGAATAGGACCCCGAGAAAAACGAAAAAAAATTGTTAATTCAAATTGGGGCGGTACTGTAGAAAACAATCATTTTGGAACACATGAATACTTTGAACTCTGCAAGCAACTGGGAACAGAAACTTACATTAATGGAAACGTAGGTAGTGGAACTGTTCAAGAAATGCAGGAATGGATTGATTATATGTCTTTTCCTGGTGAGTCACCAATGGCTAATTTACGAAAAGAGAATGGCCAAGAAGAAGGCTGGAATGTTGATTTCTTTGGAGTAGGAAATGAAAGTTGGGGTGGTGGCGGCAACATGCGACCAGAGTATTATGCTGACTTATATCGACAATATCAGACTTTTGTTCGAAACTATACAGATAGAAAAATTTATAAGATTGCTTGTGGAGCAAATATAGACGATTATAATTGGACGGAAGTGTTAATGAAGAATGCTGCTCCTTTTATGGATGGATTAAGTCTACATCATTATGCTTTGGCGTCTGAATGGGAAGATAAAAGACCAGCAACTGGATTTCCTGATGAGGAATGGTTCTCGTTGATTCATAGCGCGTATAAAATGGACGAATTTATTACAAAACATAGTACTATTATGGATAAATATGACCCTGAAAAACGAATTGGCTTAATTGTGGATGAATGGGGAACGTGGTTAGCCGTTGAAGAAGGAACAAATCCAGGTTTCTTATACCAACAAAATACTATTCGAGATGCTATGATTGCCAGCATTACTCTAAATATTTTTCATAAGCATGCAGATCGTGTTCAGATGGCTAATATTGCTCAGATGGTAAATGTTTTGCAATCGATGATTTTAA
Organism: Carnobacterium sp. 17-4; assembly: GCF_000195575.1. Lineage (NCBI taxonomy): Bacteria > Bacillati > Bacillota > Bacilli > Lactobacillales > Carnobacteriaceae > Carnobacterium > Carnobacterium sp. 17-4. The sequence continues at coordinate 289,176 of NC_015391.1, forward strand.
CGGATGGGGAAAAAATGATAAAAACCCCAACGTATCATGTATTTGATATGTATCAAAATCATCAAGACGCATCATTAATTGATGCAGTTGGTGAAACTTCAGATACTATCAGTTATACAGCGTCTATAAAAGAAAAAACGGTAACAGTATCATTATGTAACTATAGCATTACTAATGAAGAGGAGATAGTATTGGAAGTAAATAACGAAAGCTTTGGAAATATAGAAGCTTGGGTATTAGCTGCTAAAACGACAGATGCCCATAATACATTTGAAACACCAGATAATGTAAAAAAAGAAATCTATAAAGGTTATTCAATCAATGAATCTAAATTAACACTCAAAATGCCTCCCATGAGTGTGGTTACTATAGTAGCAAAAAATTAATGTAAGCAGAATAGTGAATTTAAAAAATGGAAATGGCTGAGTGGTTTTTCATACAAACAGCAGAGTCGTTTTTATTTTTTTTATATTGATAATAGACAGATTTGTTCGTACGTATTTTTTAAAATTCATTGACATGTACGTATAACTATTTTATAATTGTTTTATGGAAAACGGTTACGATTTAGCGGTAATAAATACTGCTAAATTTTTTTAACTGGTGCTGTTAAGCGAAAGAGGAGGAAAAGCTTTGGAAGAAAGACAAAGGCTGATAAAAGAAGCAATTGCTAGAGGGGAAACATCCTTAGGAATTGAATTTGGATCTACTCGCATTAAAGCCGTATTAATTGATCAGGAATTTAATACCATTGCTTCAGGGAGTTACGAATGGGAAAATCGTTTAGAAAACAATATCTGGACTTATTCACTTACAGATATATGGAAGGGTTTACAAAACAGTTATCAGCTAATGGCTTTAATGGTAAAAGAAGAATATGGAGAAACATTAACAACGATTGGATCTCTTGGATTTAGTGCTATGATGCACGGATACATGGCATTTAATCAGGAAGATGAGTTGTTGGTTCCTTTTCGTACTTGGCGTAATTCAATGACTGAACAGGCAGAAAAAGAATTGACGACACTGTTTAACTTTAATATCCCTCAAAGATGGAGCATCGCTCATTTGCATCAGGCAATCTTAAATCAAGAATCTCATGTACAAGATATAACATTCTTCACAACTTTAGCTGGTTACATCCATTGGAAGCTGACAAATAAGAAGGTCTTAGGAGTTGGAGATGCCTCGGGAATGTTTCCGATTGACATAAAAACAAAAAATTATGATGTAAGGATGATTAAGCAATTTAATGAACGAGTTGCAGATAAGAATCACACTTGGAAACTCGAAGAAATCTTACCTCAAATATTATTAGCCGGAGAAGAAGCTGGGTATCTGACAAAAGAAGGTGCAGAACTTCTTGATCCAACCGGAAATTTACAACCTGGCATTCCATTATGTCCACCCGAAGGCGATGCGGGTACAGGAATGGTTGCTACAAATAGTGTTGTTAAACGTACCGGGAACGTATCTGCTGGAACTTCCGTATTTGCTATGATTGTCTTGGAAAAAGAATTACAAAAAGTATATCCGGAAATTGATTTAGTAACAACCCCTACTGGTGATTTGGTTGGTATGGTACATGCAAATAATTGTTCTTCTGATATTAACGCTTGGGTCAAGCTGTTTCGTGAATTTTTGGAAACAGCAGGAATAGAGATGGAAACAGATAAGTTGTTTGAGCATCTATTTACGAAAGCGCTTGAAGGAGACAAGGACTGCGGTGGATTATTGTCTTATGGTTATTATTCTGGAGAGAACATCACAGGAATAAAAGAGGGAAGACCTTTATTCGTACGCTCACCTGAAAGTCAATTTAATTTAGCCAACTTTATGCGTGTTCATCTCTATTCAGCATTAGGAGCGTTAAAAGTCGGTATGGACATACTTTTAAAAGAGGAAAAAGTCCAAATCGATAAAATCTATGGTCATGGTGGTTTGTTTAAAACAGAGAAAGTTGGACAACAAATTATGGCGGCCGCTATGAATGCTTCTGTATCAGTAATGGATACAGCTGGAGAAGGTGGAGCATGGGGAATTGCCTTGTTAGCAAGCTATATCAAAATAAAAAATGAAAATGAATCACTAGGAGAGTTTCTGGAGAATCAAGTATTTGCAGGTGATACAGGAACGGAAGAAACACCTCAAAAAGAAGATGTTGAAGGTTTTGAAGTCTTTATTAAGCGGTATAAAGCAGGAATTCCTATTGAACAGGCCGCCATTGACCATTTGATTTAAAGGAGGAGACTATTGTGTTAGAACAATTGAAAGAAGAAGTTTTTCAAGCCAATCTGGAACTTCCAAAACAAGGATTAATCAAATATACATGGGGCAATGTAAGTGCTGTAGATCGTGAACAAGGATTATTTGTAATAAAACCAAGCGGCATTAGTTATGAGGAAATGAAAGCTAGCGATATGGTCGTTTGTGATATGGATGGAAAAGTTGTTGAAGGAAAATTAAACCCTTCTTCTGATACGCTTACTCATGCCGTGCTATACAAAGAGTTTTCAGAAATTGGTGGTATTGTCCATACGCATTCAACTTGGGCAACAATTTGGGCTCAAGCTGGATTGGATGTACCGGCAATGGGAACGACGCATGCTGATACTTTCTATGGTTCAATCCCTTGTACACGTTTTTTGAATCAAAAAGAAATCGACGAAGGTTATGAAGAACAAACCGGTCATGTGATCGTAGAAACTTTCAAAGAACGAAATATTAAACCAATGGAAATCCCAGGAGCGTTATTGCATGGACATGGACCTTTTACTTGGGGAAAAAATGCAAAAGAGGCAGTGATGAATGCAGTAGTATTAGATGAAGTGTGTAAAATGAATCTTTTTTCTAGACAACTGAATAGCTTTTCTGAAGAGCTTCCACAAAGGGTTTTAGATAAACATTATTTACGTAAACATGGTGAAAATGCATATTATGGACAAAAAAACAAACATTAAGGGAGAGAATAAATTATGTTGACTATAGGAAAAAAAGAATTTTGGTTTGTTGTTGGTTCACAACACTTGTATGGAGAAGAAACATTATTGGAAGTAAAAAAACATGCTAAAATTTTAGTTAGTGAATTGAATGAAAGCGGTAAACTTCCGTATCCAATTGTACTACAAGAATTAGCTGTTACTGCGGATAAAATCACTAAAGTAATGAAAGAAGCTAATTACCATGATGAAGTAGCTGGAGTCATCACATGGATGCATACATTCTCACCAGCAAAAATGTGGATTCGAGGAACAAAGTTGTTGCAAAAACCGCTGTTACATCTAGCGACTCAATTTAATGAAAGCATTCCATGGGAGACTATTGATATGGACTTTATGAACCTAAATCAATCTGCTCATGGTGACCGAGAATACGGATTTATCAATGCTCGTTTAAAGAAACAAAATAAAATAGTGGTTGGTTACTGGAAAAACCCTACGGTACAAAAACAAGTTGCGGAATGGATGGATGTAGCAGTTGCTTACAATGAAAGTTTTAATATTAAGGTAGCTCGCTTTGGCGATAATATGCGAAATGTAGCTGTAACTGAAGGAGATAAAGTAGAGGCGCAAATTCAATTCGGATGGACAGTAGATTATTTTGGTATTGGAGACCTTGTGCAATATATAGATGCAGTAAAAGAAACAGAAATAGAAGAGCTTTTTAATGAGTATAAAACTCTTTACGATTTTGATTATGGTAGCTATGACCATCAAGATTGGGAAAACCATGTTAAGGCTCAAGTCAAACAAGAAATTGGCTTACGTCGCTTTTTAGAAGCTGGAAACTACAATGCTTTTACTACAAATTTTGAGGACCTTTATGGCATGCAACAATTGCCAGGTCTGTCAGTTCAACGTTTAATGGCTGATGGATATGGATTTGCTGGCGAAGGCGATTGGAAGACTGCTGCTATTGATCGTCTGATGAAAGTTATGGCACACAATGAAAACACTGGATTCATGGAAGATTACACGTATGAATTAGCAGAAGGAAAAGAATCGATTTTACAATCTCATATGATGGAAGTAGATCCTACCTTAGCAAGTAATAAGCCAAAAGTAGTTGTCTCACCATTATCGATGGGAGATCGTGAAGATCCTGCGCGTTTAGTCTTTGACGGTAAAGCTGGCGAAGGCGTAGTTGTTACTATGTCCGATTTTGGCACACACTTCAAACTTCTAATTAATGAAGTCTCTGCATTTGAACCGGAAGAAAAGGCTCCTCACTTACCAGTTGCTCGGGTATTATGGAAAGTGAAGCCAAACTTTACAGATGGTGTCCAATCATGGATTGAAAATGGTGGCGGTCACCATACTGTAGTTTCTTTAAATTTGACAACAGACCAAATTGCTACATGGGCTAAAATGGTTGAATTGGATTATGTAGTCATTAAATAAAAAAAGAGTGCTTGAAAAAGCACTTTTTTCTTGGACAAAAAATTACTAATGGCTGTACGTAATAAAATACGATAAGGATCTTCGGGTGAAAATAGTACAGAATATTGCTTTGTTCATTGACATCATGTACTATTCACGTACGTACAACTTATGGAAGGTGATTAAATGTCTAATAAACCGAAATACCTAGTAATTAAAAATCAATTAAAAGAACTCATTTTAAGTGGGGAGTATTCTGCAGGAAGCAAGATACCCTCAGAAGCAAAATTAAGAGAACAATTTGGTGTTAGCAGACATACTATTCGACAATCTATCGCAGAACTTGTTAATGAAGGTTTTTTAAAGAAAGAGCAGGGTTCTGGAACTTATGTGAATGATCAAAATCAACAACGAGTTAAAGAAAAAGGCAACAAAACAATTGGTGTCATTACAACCTATCTTTCAGATTATATTTTCCCTTCAATCATTAGAGGAATGGAAGAAACTTTAAGTGAGAGCGGTTATTCTTTGTTGTTATCTAGTACACAAAATGACGCTCAAAATGAAAAAAGAATCCTTGAAATGATGTTGGAAAAACAAGTAGATGGACTGATCGTTGAACCTACGAAAAGTGCTCTGTTAAACCCTAATCTAAATTACTATCTTAAAATTCAAGAAGCAGGTATTCCGTTTGTATCTATAAATGCTTCTTATGAAGAATTGGATGTCCCGGAAATCAGGATAGATGATACGTTGGCAAATGAAATGTTAACGACTCACTTATTAGATTTAGGACATGAAAGAATCAGTATGATTACTAAAACAGATGACATGCAAGGGAAAAGTAGGATGAAAGGCTTTATACGAGCCTTTTCAAAAAAGAAAAAATCTTTTGATGATAAGCTAATCGTTACTTTTGATACAGAAACAAAAGGAGAGTTGGCTGATAAGATACAAGTTCTTTTAAACCTAGAAAACCTACCTACAGCTTTTGTTTGTTATAATGATCAAATTGCAATGACAGTCATTGAGCAAATCAACGCGATTGGTAAAAATATTCCAGATGACTTTTCAATTGTAAGTCATGACAATTCATTTTTGAGTACAGCTTCAGATGTTAAATTGACTTCGATTAACCATCCAAAAGAGCAACTCGGTAAAGAAGCTGCTAATTGGATTATACAAGCACTTGAAAAACCTTCTTTTAAAAAGGAATCGGTTATTTATCAACCAGAACTCATTATAAGAGAATCGACAAAAAAATATGACTGAACAAATTAAAAATCATTTTTTTTATATATAGGAAATACAAATATATTAGATTATACGTATTCTGAAGTACGATAAAAAGGCTGAAACTTACACAACTTTGTGTTTGTTTCAGCCTTTTTAGGTTGCTATTTTTATTTAGTATAGCTCTCAGCGGGAAGTGATTCAAAAGCAATGGTCTCAATAGCCGTAGCGACTCCATCGTGTTCGTTTGTATCAGTAATGTAATTACTGATTTCTTTTACGCTGGCGATAGCATTTCCCATAGCTACACCCATACCCGCATATTCAAGCATGTCTATGTCGTTTTCATTATCGCCAATGGCCATGATGTTTTCTCTTGGTATGCCTAAAATTTCTCCTAAATCTTTTAATGCTTGTCCTTTACTGGCAGATTTATTCAAGACTTCCAGATAAAAAGGTTCGCTTTTTAAAATAGTGTACTCCTCATAAAAATCGTCTGGGAATTTGGCAATAGCTACATCTAAAATATCGGGTTCGTCGATCATCATCATTTTACTGATTTCAAGAGCTGGATCCATTTCCTCAATTGTGCGATACCGAATAGGCATATTGACTAAAAATGACTCTCTTACGCTGTAAGGGCTAATGTCTTTGTTAGTAGTGTAAATGTATTTTTCATCAATTGTATGACAGTGTACATCAACTTGACGGCTCATTTCTTCAATTCTCAAAAAATCTTTATGGCTTAAAGTATGGTGAGCGATAGCTTTACCATTATGTGATTGTTGGACTAATGCGCCATTATACGTAATCACATAATCGCCTTCTTCTTCTAGATTTAAGGCTTCTAGGATTGGCGACACTCCTGGTAATGGGCGACCAGTACAAACAACAACTTTGATGCCTTTTGTTTTAGCAATCTCAATCGTTTCTTTTACTTTAGCCGTTATTTTTCTTTCAGGAGTTAACAAGGTACCGTCTAGATCGATAGCAATTAATTCGATAGTCATTTAAGTGAATCCTCCACTGGTTTATTTGGGTCTGTAATAGCCCCATTTTTAATATAACGATTAAATTCATGATACAAATCTTCAAACAACGTGATTTCTTCAGAAGTTCTTGGTTTTAAAAATTCTTTTGGTACATAAAAGCGTTCGTCACCACGAACTTTTCCTGTTATGGAAGACACAATTTCACTGACTTTAGATAATTCCACCAATGTGCCATCTTGATACACCAATTCAATTTGCGTGCGGTTTGTATCTTGATTTGGTCGATAGAAGTCATACGGCAAATCGTAACTGTTGTTAACCGCTGTATAATAATCCGTATCGTAACCAGCTTCACGAATAATACCTTTTAAATCTTCGATCAAAGCCAAATCCGTTTTACTGGAGAATTTAACGGATTTGAAAGGGTGTCGATCAAGAAATCGTGTAGCTAAATCGCTTAAGATAGGATCATTTTCATCTTTCCATAAAGTAAAGTAAGTAGCTAAAACACCGTCATCCAGTTTTAAATAATCTTTAAGTGTAAAGTTCTTTTCGAAAAAAGGGACGAGTAAATTTAGTTGGTCGTTAAATTGAATTTCTGGATTAAGGTACATTTTTTTAGCGCGTTTCAGCAAATGATCTAAAATGACTTCCATACCTCTTGAAACAGGATGGAAATAAACTTGCATATACATTTGATAGCGACTCACGACGTAATCTTCAACAGCATGCATACCGGATAATTGGAAATAGATTCCATCTTTGTAAGGGCGAATCACTCTAAGGATACGAGTTAAATCAAATGTACCATAGTTTACACCTGTATGATAGGCATCACGTAACAAATAGTCCATTCGATCAGCGTCGATTTGACTAGAAATGAGTTGAACCACTTGTGGATTAGGATACGTTTTTTGGATAACACTAGCAACTTTTGCTGGAAAATCTTCACTAACCTTAGCTAACACATTGTAAACTTCAGTTTCTGGAGATGTAATAATAGCCACCGTGATTTCTTCGTGATTGGTTTTAAAAATATGTTCAAATGTATGAGAATAGGGACCGTGTCCAATGTCGTGTAACAGCGCTGCACATAAGGCGACTAATCGTTCATTATCATCCCAACCACCATCTCCTGGTGTCTGAGTAGCGTAATTTCGCTGAAACTTATCACAGATTCGACGAGTAATCTCGTATACACCTAATGAATGAGTGAACCGGGTATGTTCTGCACCATGAAACGTTAAAGAAGAAGTACCCAATTGTTTGATTCGACGCAAGCGTTGAAATTCGCTTGAATTGATTAGGTCTAGAATAATTTGATGTTGAACGTGAATGTAATCATGGACAGGGTCACGAAAAACGTGTTCTATTGGTAATGAAAAATTTGCATCGTAAAGGCTGCTCATTCGATTAACTCCTTATCAATAGAATTGCCAAGCATTTGTTGGTTGCGGCGAATCATTTTTTCAAATCCTTCATTATAATTGGCTAATAGTTCTGAAGAATAATCGCCTATTGAAATGGTGCAGTTTTTTTGAAGCAAGGTATCTAAAATCAACTGTTTCATTTCCTCCACAGTTAAAGAAATAGACAGTAACTCTTCTAAAGTAGCCATAACAGACGGATCGACTGATGGAAAATGCCATTTGACTGTTTCACCTTTTAGACCTACTTGGTAAAAATCGCGGATCATTTTAGCTCTTTTCGCTTGATCACCGTTTACACTAATGTAAATCATGATTGCTACGCCATTTTTTAAGCGTCTTTGTGAGATGCCAGCAAATTTTTTACCATCGATACTTAAATCAAAATCTCCAGGACAATAAGAATCTTTGATTTCATAAGCCTCACTTATCTTTCCAAAAGGTTTGATAACTTCATTAATCAATTGAAACATAAATTCATATCCAGTATTAATCGTCATTTTTTGTTGAGTATCTTCAGGCAATATAAGAGAAAAATTTAATACACCTTCATCACCAACTACAGCCAATCCACCTGAATTTCGAACAATAAAGGAGTGGTCATATTTTTTTATGACATCTAGCGCATCTTTGAAGTAAGGCAATTTCGTATCCATCATACCTAAAATCACCAAATTTGAAGTTGGCCAAAAATGTAAAATGTTTTTTTTATACTTTCCAACATAACGCAATAAACTATCCGTTAATGCGAAGTGAGAAATAGTTTTATTAGTAAAGGGCATTGTTGTTGATTCATAAAGTTCATAAGAATGATTGGTTAAAAAGTCTTTAGTATCAGTAGTATTCATTGGTTTTACTTCCTTTATATAATTAGAAACAGTAACTCTTCCTTATTATAGCAAATTTTATTGCAGTGTTCTTCTCTTACCATGTTAAAAAAGCATAATAATCTTATGATTTATGATAAGATAGATATGCAATAAAGTAAAATCAACTAGCTAAAAATGGTTAGTGTGTAGTTAAATGACAGGAATAAAAAATATGAGGTGAAATAAATTGGATTTATCAAAAGGAAGAGCAGCACAGATACGTTTAGAGACGATTATCTCTCAAGGCAATGAAACCGAGAAACATGTATTTGATGAAGCAGGTAAAGTTGTGCAAATGAATTCATCTTATTATATTCGTTTTCAAGAAACTTATGAAACAGGAACTGTTCCTGTGACAGTTAAAATCGACCCTTCAGGCATTGTGACTCTTACACGTAAAGGTGAAACAACTACGCGCATGAGATTTGATAAAGGTGAAAGATTTGAAACGCTCTACCGTACGCCTCAAGGTACAGTGAGTATAGAGACTATGACAAAAGATATGCAAATCAGTTATACAGATAAACCTTTTTCTGGAAGTGTCTATATTGAATATGATTTATTTTTAGGAAAAGAAAAATTAGGAGATTACAAATTACAATTGCTTTTTACTATTTAAATATTGTATGATAAAGAATAGACTGTTGAAAGGACGTGGCTTTCGTGAAATTAACACAATTTGACGGGCAAAACAAAAATGAATTGTCAATGATTGAAGTAGCTCATGCCATCTTAGATCAAAAAGGAGAGATCCTTGATTTCTCAGCTTTACTAAAAGAAGTACAAGAATTTTTAAACATAAACTCAAAAGAAATTGCTAATGCAACTTCTCAATTTTATACAGACTTAAATATTGACGGTAGTTTCATTTCTTTAGGAGAAAATCGTTGGGGACTACGTTCATGGTATCCAATCGATTTTATCGATGAAGAAGTAACTCAAGGAAATGAAGACGAAGCACCACGTCGTAAAAAACGTAAAAAGGCTAGTGCATTTGTTACAGGGGAAGATGACATTGATTACAATGATGATGATCCTGAAGATGATGATTCTCCTGAAGAGGAAGAAGAAGATGATGCTACTACTTACGGTGGGCGTGTGACTGTTGATGAACACGGTGTAATGATTGACGATGAAGACAAAGAAGATCTTGGTGAATACAAGGCAGATCTAACTGAATTAGGTACTGATGATGAAGAAGACGAGTTGCCTGACGGTGTCGAAGGAGATCTTACAATTATTGAAGACGAAGACGAAGACGATTCTGAGGAAGAATATTAATAAAAATTCTGTCAAAGTAAATGGCTGATGATTTTTTAGATGACATTCTATTTTTAGGAATTGTTTGACTGTTCTCATGGAACTGTGTATTATGTATATTGGGCTCCCTTAAATTCATTTTTAAGGGACAAGAACGGAAAAGTAATCAAAAAAGCTCCCTATTCTACTATGAATAGGGAGCTTTGTTTTTTTTATTACCCAAATGAGAAACAATAATGGGAATGATTGTTTCTTTACCCTAATTAAGATTAGAAGGAGTCGGTAAAAATGACAAAGTATATTTTTGTGACAGGCGGAGTAGTTTCTTCCATAGGTAAAGGAATCGCAGCAGCTTCTCTAGGAAGATTGTTAAAAAATAGAGGATTAAAAGTAACGATCCAAAAATTTGATCCGTATATCAATGTTGATCCGGGGACAATGAGTCCTTACCAGCATGGCGAAGTTTTCGTAACAGATGATGGAGCTGAAACCGACTTAGATTTGGGTCACTATGAACGTTTTATCGACATCAATCTAAATCAATATTCTAATGTAACAACAGGGAAAATTTACTCAGAAGTTATACGCAAAGAGCGTAAGGGAGAATATTTAGGAGCAACGGTACAAGTTATTCCGCACATTACCAATGAAATCAAAGGAAAAATTATGCGTGCAGGACAAACAACGGATTCTGATATTGTTATAACAGAAGTTGGCGGTACAGTGGGAGATATCGAGTCACTACCCTTTTTAGAAGCATTGCGCCAAATGAAAAGCGATGTTGGTTCTGACAATGTGATGTACATTCATACAACCCTTATCCCTTACCTTGGTGCAGCTGGTGAAATGAAAACAAAACCCACACAACATAGTGTGAAGGAATTACGCGGACTAGGCATTCAACCCAATCTTTTAGTTATCCGGACAGAAAAACCTGCTCCACAAAGCTTGAAAGATAAATTGGCTTCATTTTGTGATGTTAATCCTGAAGCTGTTATTGAATCGCGTGATGTAGATACTCTCTATTCTATTCCGTTAAATTTGCAAAAACAAAATATGGATCAAATCGTCTGTGATCATTTGAAAATCGATGCACCGCCTGCAGATATGTCAGAGTGGATTGCGTTAGAACAAAAAGTATTGCACCTGTCTAAGAAAACAAAAATTGCATTAGTTGGAAAATATGTTGAATTACCAGATGCTTATTTATCGGTTATTGAATCATTAAATCATGCAGGATATGCGCTAGATTCTGAAATTGAAGTCGATTGGATCAATGCAGAAGAAGTGACTGCTGAGAATGTTGAAAGTAAATTGAAAAATGTAGATGGCATTCTAGTTCCAGGAGGTTTTGGAGATCGTGGCTTAGAAGGTAAAATTTTAGCCATTCAATACGCACGTGAAAATAAGGTTCCTTTCTTAGGAATTTGCTTAGGCATGCAATTAGCTTGTGTAGAATTTGCGCGTAACGTTGCAGGGCTAGAAGGAGCACATTCTGCAGAAACAGACCCGGAAACACCACATAATATCATTGATTTAATGTTGGATCAAAAAGAGGTTGTAAATATGGGCGGAACGTTGCGTCTGGGACTGTATCCTTGCAAATTAAAACCAGGTTCTGTAACAGCAAGAACATATGATAATGCTGAAGTTGTTCAAGAACGCCACCGCCATCGTTATGAGTTTAACAATAATTACCGTACTCAATTGGAAGAAAAAGGGTTAGTATTTTCAGGAGTTTCGCCAGACAATCGCTTAGTTGAAATAGTGGAATTATCGGACCACCCATTTTATGTGGCTTGCCAATTTCACCCAGAATTTATATCTCGTCCAAATCGCCCGCAAAAATTATTTTTAGGTTTTGTAACTGCAACATTGAATAAATAATTATGAAAAGGTTATGAAAACTAGATAAGTATTATAATATTTATGGATATTTCAGCGTGTGTTTGGTATAATAACAACGTTGACTAAGAGCATCTTAGTAAATAAAAAGATTTCCTTAAGGAGGAAAAGATATATGAGTCGTTTAGTTAGTATGACAGATATGTTAAATAAAGCATTAGAGGGTAAATATGCTGTAGGTCAATTCAACATCAACAACCTTGAATGGACACAAGCTGTATTGGAAGCTGCAGAAGCAGAAAAATCACCAGTTATTTTAGGTGTTTCTGAAGGAGCAGGTAAATACATGGGTGGCTCTAAAGTTGTAGCAGCAATGGTTGAAGCTTTGATGGAAACAATGAACATTACAGTCCCAGTTGCATTACACTTAGACCATGGTTCTTCTTTTGAAAATTGTAAATCTGCAATAGATGCTGGTTTTTCTTCTGTAATGATTGATAACTCTGCATTTGCAATTGATAAAAATATTGAAGAAACTAAAAAAGTTGTAGAATACGCTCATTCAAAAGGTGCATCAGTAGAAGCAGAAGTTGGAACTGTTGGTGGTACTGAAGATGGCGTTACTGGTGGAGTTAACTATGCAGACGCAGAAGAATGTCTACGTATGGTAACTGACGCTAAGATCGATGCTTTAGCTGCAGCTTTAGGATCAGTACATGGTGATTATGAAGGCGAACCTGTTCTAGGTTTTGACGAAATGAAAATCATCTCTGATTTAACTAAAACTCCTTTAGTATTACATGGCGGATCTGGAATTCCAGAATTCCAAATTAAAAAAGCTATTGAAAATGGACACTCTAAAATCAATGTAAATACTGAATTACAACAAGTTTGGACAAAAGCTGTACGTGAAAAATTAAACTCTGACTCTAAAGTTTACGATCCACGTAAAGTTATTGCGCCTGGTAAATCTGCAATCGTTGCAACAGTTAAAACTACAATGCAAAGATTTGGATCTTCTAACAAAGCTTAATTGAATAAACTAAAAAACCTTGCCATTTAGGCAAGGTTTTTTTAATTTTGTAAAAGATATAGTAATTGTAAGTTGTTTCAAGGTATAGTAAGATTAAAACAGCTTATTTTACATGAAAAAAGAGAGAGTCATCAAATCTTTTGCTGAAATGAAATCATCTGAGTACTACAAAAAAACAACTATTCAAACTAAATAGATAAGAGTGTACGATGGTTTTTAAGGTTTCTAAGATAAAACTAGTTTTAAGAAGAAATTGGAGGTATTACATGAAGAAATTAGTCATTAATGGTGGAAAGAAATTATCCGGCGAAGTAACCATCAATGGGGCAAAAAATAGTACGGTTGCTTTAATACCAGCAGCAATACTGGCAGATTCACCTGTTGTTTTAGAGGGTGTACCAGATATTCAAGATGTCCATTCATTAATTGATATTCTGAATGTGATGAATGTAGAAACAATTTTTGATGGCTCAACGCTTACAATTGACCCCACAAATATCGTTTCTATTCCTATGCCGAATGGAAAAATTAAAAGTTTGCGAGCATCTTATTATTTTATGGGTGCACTACTCACTAAATTTGGTAAAGGTGTTGTTGGATTGCCTGGTGGATGTTTTTTAGGACCTCGTCCTATAGATCAACATTTAAAAGGATTTCGTGCTTTAGGTGCTAGTGTAGAGAATGAGATGGGTGCTATGTATCTAAGAACCGATGAAACAGGATTGGTGGGTACAAGAATGTATCTAGATGTTGTATCAATCGGTGCGACCATCAATATTATGCTTGCTGCAGTAAAAGCAAAAGGAAAAACAATTATTGAAAATGCCGCGCGTGAGCCTGAAATAATTGATGTTGCAACACTATTAAATAATATGGGTGCTAAAGTAAGAGGCGCAGGTACCGATATCATTCGTATAGAGGGCGTTGATGAATTACACGGTTGTCGCCATACGATTATACCGGACCGGATAGAAGCAGGTACATATCTTGCGCTAGCAGGAGCTGTGGGTACGGATATTACGATTAAAAATGTTATTGTAGAACATCTGGAAGGGCTATTGGCTAAGATGGAAGAAATGGGTGTCCCAATGGAAATTGGAGAAGACAGCATTCGAATAAAAGAAGCTAAAAATTTAAAAGCTGTAAATGTCAAAACACTTCCTTACCCTGGATTCGCAACGGATTTACAACAACCTTTAACACCTCTTTTATTAAAAGCAACTGGCACTTCTTTAATTACAGACACAATCTACCCTAAACGCGTTAAGCACATCCCAGAGTTGATCCGTATGGGTGCAAAAGCCCGGGTTGAAAGTGATATGATTTTAATTGAGGGACCGAATCAACTGCAAGGTGTAGAAGTAGAAGCGAGTGATTTAAGAGCTGGAGCATGTCTTATAACAGCTGGATTAATGGCACAAGGGACTACAACAATTACTGGTGTTGAAAATATTTTACGTGGATATGATCAAATCGTAGAAAAATTAACGGCTTTAGGTGCAGATGTTCAAATGATTAAAGATGACAATAAATAGGAGTTAACTAATATGAGCGATTTAGTAACGTTAGTCGAGTTAGAAGGAAAGACATTAAAAGAAATTTACAATTATGCAAAAGAACTTAAAATTCCTTATTATAGCCAAATGAATAAAAAAGAATTAGCGTTAGCTGTTATACGTGCGCAAGAAGAAAAACAAGGCTTTTTTATTGTTGAAGGTGTATTGGACATTATGGAGCAACAAGATTTTGGTTTCTTGCGTCCCATCAATTACACACCAAGTAAAGAAGATATCTATATTTCTTCTTCTCAAATTAAACGCTTTGGGCTGAGAAACGGGGATAAGGTGTCAGGTAAAGCCAGACCACCAAAACCATCAGAGCGTTATTATGGTTTGATGCAAGTAAATTTTGTAAATGGAAAAAATCCAGAAGATGCGAAAGAACGTCCCCATTTTCCAGCATTAACGCCTCTTTATCCTGAAAAACAGATTTCTCTCGAAACAACGCAAACGAAAATTTCAAATCGAATGATTGATATTTTAGCTCCTGTAGGTTTTGGCCAGCGTGGATTGATTGTAGCTCCTCCAAAAGCCGGTAAGACAATTTTGTTAAAAGAAATTGCGAATGGTATTGCTGAAAATTATCCTGATGCTGAATTGATAATTTTGTTGATCGATGAACGTCCAGAAGAAGTGACGGATATCGAAAGAAGCGTTAAAGGTGAAGTTGTATCTTCAACATTTGATCAACAGCCACAAAACCATGTACGGGTAACGGAATTGGTTCTAGAAAGAGCGATGCGATTAGTAGAAGATAAACGAGACGTCATTATCCTAATGGACAGCATTACCCGATTAGCTCGCGCCTATAACTTAGTCCTTCCTCCAAGCGGGAGGACGTTAAGTGGGGGACTTGATCCAGCAGCTTTGTATCGACCTAAGCGATTCTTTGGAGCAGCGAGAAATATTGAAGAAGGTGGAAGCTTAACTATTTTAGCAACTGCCTTGATTGATACTGGAAGTCGAATGGATGATATGATCTACGAAGAATTTAAAGGTACAGGAAATTCTGAATTGCATTTATCAAGAGAACTTTCTGAACGACGTATTTTCCCAGCAATTGATATCAAAAAATCAAGTACTCGAAAAGAAGAACTCTTATTGGAAAATGATAAGTTAGAAGTGATTTGGAAGTTGCGTCACGCAATGATCGGAGATTCCTTAGATTTAACAGATCAGTTTATAAAAAAATTACAAAAATCAGAAAACAATCAACACTTTTTCGCTAATTTTACAGATAATACACTTACTCAAACGAAAAAAACAAGAAATTCTCATCGCTAAAAACTAATTAGGTTTAGGTGATATTACCAATAAAAAAGAATTGCCTTGCTAAGAGAAATATGCTATCATGCTAATGTTGTCTAAAGACAAAAAATCAACTCTGATTCAGCAGATGTATCAGGGCATAAGGAGAGATTTATATATGAAACAAGCAATTCACCCAGATTACAGACAAGTTGTGTTTATGGATACTACAACAGGTTATAAATTCTTATCAGGATCTACTAAAAATTCAAGCGAAACAGTTGAATGGGAAGACGGTTCTACTTACCCAATGATTCGTGTCGAAATTTCATCTGACTCACACCCATTCTATACAGGACGTCAAAAATTTACACAAGCAGACGGACGTGTGGACCGTTTCAACAAAAAATATGGTATTGCAGACGCAAACAAAAAAGAAGAAGAAGAAGCATAATAGCTATCTACTTTTGAAAGAGACCAGACATTTGTCTGGTCTCTTTTTTCGTGTGGTTAAAGGTAATTAACACGCTATTGGGCTATTGGTAATTGATAAAACAATTGTGCCTCCCCGTATTTAAGGGTCCTTTAATTTGTGCTAACAGATTACGTGCTTTTCAACGGCTATTTTGGTACGATGATAAAAAGAGAGACAGTCAAAATTATTTTTACTCTAATTGAAAGTTGACCATATTCAAGGCCAATGAAAATATTTAGATGCCTACAAGCAAGTTCAATGACAATTAAAAAACTAACTAGCCTGTTTAAGATCACTTAATTTGAAACTGATTCTTCATAACGTGCTAATTGTCACAACATTGTCTTAATAAAGCGGATACGGCAGTTATCTGTAATCAGATTATTACCTAATTGATACAGATAAGTTGCTGCGTAGATAGTACAATGTAAGGATAAAAAAATAAGGGGAGAATGTGTCGTGCCTTCAGAATTCACTTATATTCATTTAGATACTATTACAAATGCTGTTTTGAGTAAGGGTATCACGATGAATGAATACAAAGATGTCGTTAAGAAACCACCTAAAAATATTTTGCTGCTGAATGCCCCTCAAGGCGTTGGCGAATATGACTCCCACACTGGATTTCGTATGATTCGAGGGATAGCTAAAATCCAAGAATACTTCGATAAAAGTCAATATATAAGTGAAATTCCTTCCAAATGGATTGATTTCGACAGTGTTGAATTAATGAGACAAGTAACACCGGTTGAAATTGCGGAATTACTGTATATTGCTCACGCCCACACACATTTACATTCGCCTTTCTATTACAAGTTGCAAAATAATTTTATCTATTTAACATTGCCTAAAGGGATGACGAAAGTCTACCATCGACATTTAGAACAATTTTATAGTCTTTTATCGGTCAATATCACAAATAATTTAGAAAAAAAAATAAATGATAAGAGAAACCTGTTTACTTTTAAAAAAGCTAAAAAAATTACTCGTATACCAGTTTCTGAAATAAAAGACTTGTTACCTATGCTCAAAGAAGGTGTCTTTTTTTCATATAAACAGATAAGTATAACTCAAGAAGTTTATGAAATTCCAATCTACCTAGCCGAAGACCGGTTGAAGTTTGAAGGTAGAAATTTGGTTGATAAAGATCTGTTGGGAAGTATCTGCTTTGATGAGATAGATCAGAAATGGTTCTTTAAAAAAGAAACAATTGCACAACTATTTTAAGGGAAAGTCTTTTTAGTTAACTGGAGTCGCCTCGTATGTTGTGTGTTTTTTAACATATCGGTCGTATAGGTAGCTTGAAAGGCTTTTTTTGAATGGAGAAAAGTGAATTAGATTTAGACTAATTCTGAATAATTGTTTCTAACTTGAGGTGTGCTATTTTTCTATAAAAAAATATGGTACAATAATTTTTGAATTATAAAGACTAAGATAAAGATACCTAAGTAAATTCGGAGGATAACTAAATGAAAATCTTTCTAGTATATGGCGGAAAAAGTGCAGAGCATGATATTTCAATTCTAACTGCCTTTTCTATCATTAAAGAAGTATATTATGATTATTATGAAGTGGAACCTATATATATTACAAAAAGTGGCCAATGGGTTAAAGGTGCAATCGTTAAACAAGCCAATGAGGTTAAGGACTCAGATGCATTAAAATTAACCATTTCGGATAGTAGCAAATTTGCAACTGATGAAAATCAAAACTCAGAAGGTATCCTTGTTCAACCGTCTGATTTAAAAGAAGAAAATGCTGTTATTTTTCCAGTTCTACATGGACCTAATGGAGAAGATGGAACGGTTCAAGGGTTGTTTGAAGTTATTGGAATGCCTTATGTTGGAGCTGGTGTTCTAGCTAGTGCGTGTGGAATGGATAAAATCATTAGTAAGCAGCTCTTTCAACAAGCTGGTTTGCCACAAGTTCCCTATGTGCCTGTAAGGAAAGCTGAATGGTTAAACGATAAAGAGAGTGTTTTCAAACATTGTGAAGGCACATTATTTTACCCAATGTATATAAAGCCGGCAAACCTCGGATCTAGTGTTGGAATCAGCAAAGCTGAAAATAGAGATGAATTAATTGAAGCAATTGAATTAGCTCTGCGTTATGATCGAAGAGTCGTTGTTGAGCAAGGCATTGAAGCCAGAGAAATTGAAGTGGCTATTTTAGGAAATGATGATATTCATATCTCAGTTCCAGGAGAATTAGTGAAAACCGTTGATTTTTATGACTATGAATCGAAATATCTTAATAATGAGGTTGTATTGCAAATTCCCGCTTTAGTTCCAGAAGATGTTAACACACGTTTGCGTGAATATGCGGTGCGTGCTTTCCAAGCGCTTGATGGAAGCGGCTTGAGTCGTTGTGATTTCTTTTTAACAAGCAATGATGAACTATTTATTAATGAAGTAAACACAATGCCTGGTTTTACACAATTTAGTATGTACCCTAGTTTATGGAAAAATACTGGATTGAACTACGGTGATCTAGTTGAAGAGTTGATTCAGCTAGCCTTAAGAAGACATCGAGAACGTATGTCTTTTCAGAATGAAAACTAAGAATAAGAATAAATACTACTAGGAACAGAGGTTGGGCTATGTGCCTAGTCTCTGTTTCTTTCAGGAAGCATGGATGATGTACTGTTTTATTGAACTTGAAGGAGGGTAATGATGATTTCTTTAACCGTGAAAGAAATTGCAATGGCAGTTGGAGCAATAAATGATACAAGTAAATGGTCTGATCGAGAAATAACATCCGTTAATTTTGATACTCGAAAATTAGTTAAAGACTCATTGTTTGTACCGTTATTAGGAAATAATGATGGACATAATTTTATTTTAAAAGCTGTTGAAAATGGAGCAGCCGTTTCTTTATGGAGCAAACCTTTAAAAGACTTGCCGCTTGAACTGGAAAATGAGTTTCCTATCGTTCAAGTAAACGATACATTGAAAGCGTTGCAGGATCTAGCTAAATTTTATTTAACTAAAGTAAATCCTAAAGTTGTTGGTATTACTGGAAGTAACGGAAAAACGACTACGAAAGATATGGCGGACGCTGTTTTATCTAGTCAATACCGGGTGCATAAAACACAAGGGAATTTTAATAACCATATTGGACTTCCGATAACGATTCTTGAGATGCCTATTGAGACTGAAGTTGTTATTTTAGAAATGGGAATGAGTCGTGCTGGAGAAATTAAAGTGTTATCAGATTTAGCTAAGCCGGATGTTGCTATTATAACTATGATTGGGGAATCCCATATTGAGTTTTTCGGATCAAGAGCTGGGATTGCGGATGCAAAAATGGAAATTTGTTCAGGGTTAAAAGAAAACGGTGTACTGATTTATCCTGGTGAAGAACCATTATTACAAGAAAGAGTAGCGGTTTTAAAGGGCTCACAATTGAAGACCTTTGGAACATCTCCTGAAAATGACTTGTATCCACTAAATATAGATGCTCAAATGAACCAAACGAGTTTTGTAACCAATGAAAGGCCTGATTTAGTGGTAAGTTTACCTGTTTTAGGAACCTATAACGTGAACAATGCGTTAGCTGCTTTAATGGCAGGGATGACTTTAGGTATCTCGATTGAGAAATCTGCTCCAAAACTAGCCCAATTTCAGTTAACTAAAAACAGAACAGAATGGCTAAAAGGGATAAATGAGAGCAGTATTTTAAATGATGCTTATAATGCGAATCCTACTGCTATGAAAGCTGTCTTGGATAATTTTAGTACATTTACAAATACAGGTAAAAAAATAGTTGTTTTAGGAGATATGTTGGAGTTAGGAGAACAGTCTACTCAGCTGCATCTAAGTGTTAAAGATTCGCTTGATCCAACCCAAATTGAAAAAGTGGTTCTTTATGGCGAGCAGATGAATGTATTATATGAAGTTTTAAAAGGGAAATTCGATGAAGAAAACCTTTCTTATTTTACTGGAGCTAAGGAACCGTTGATTCAATTTGTGAAAAAACAAATTGAACATGGAGATTATATTTTGTTAAAATCAAGTTTGGGAACTGATTTGCTTTCAGTTGTAAGAGCACTTCAAGTAATAAGATGAAAATATGTCTAAAGACTGAGTGATTAATAGAGGAAATTTGTTATACTGTTACTAAAGAATGAGTTAAGGGGATGGATAATATGAACACACCAAGAAAAGAAGTGTCCAATCAATCAATCAATACTGCTGGCTTGTCAAAGTTTTTTGCGTCAATCTATAGTTACATGGCAGTAGGATTAACGATCACAGGAATAACAGCTTTTTATGCATCTCAAAGTGCTTTTATTTTGAATTTGGTTTTTGGGACGCGCTTCGGATTTTTAGCCTTTTTTATCGCTGAAATTGCATTAGTAATGAAATTATCTGCAAATGGAGCTAAACTAAAATCAGCAGGTGCTTCGATTGTTGGATTTATTGCGTTTGCGATTATTAATGGAATCATACTTTCATCTATCTTTCTAATGTATGATTTAGGCAGTATTGGTGCAGCGTTCATTTCTACAGCAGCATCATTTGCAGGTATGAGTTTAGTAGGCTTTACAACTAAAAAGGATTTAACTTCTTTAGGTGGACAATTAAGAGGGGCCTTGATCGGTTTGATTATAGCTATGCTAGTGAATGGATTCTTCCTTCAAAGTGGACCGGCCGATATGGTTCTATCTTTTATCACAGTCGTAATTTTTATTGGTTTTACAGCATATGATACTCAAAAATTAAAAGAACTTTATGTGCATCATTCAGGAGAAGAAAATTTAGGGGCACTAGCTATCAGTGGAGCATTAAGTTTATACCTAGATTTTATTAATATTTTTCTTGGCTTGTTGCGCATCTTTGGTGGCGGAAGAGATTAATCAATTTTTAGCGACCGAATTAAAAGTGAATACACAAAAAAACTAAAAGCAGCGTGTGCAAACACAGCTTTTAGTTTTTTTTGAAAAGGGATTATGTCAGTTGGATGAGCGAGGAAGATTGAAAACGCAAACTAAAATAGGTGAATTCACAGATTGAAAAGAAAAGTGAAAAAGGAAACGTGTTCATTGAAACAAAAGACCAAATCAATTGATAAACTAAAATATACATGATAGAATGGTTTAGATTGAAGAATATTCTTTAATAAAAAAATGAAGCCATCGAGGGTTTTGTGAAACTAGATAAGCAGATAAACTTGGAAAATATTTCAAGTTTTTTATATGAAATGAGAAACTTGGTGTACATTCAACCGAACGAACATCGAGTTTTTATATGGAGTTACAGCAACAGGTGCATTGATTAAACTAATGAAGGTGCCTGTATTTCGCAAAAATCTCTCTTTAAGGTTTTAAAATTGGGAGGAAATATATTGAAATTTACAGAATTAGGTTTAGCACCTGAGTTATTAAAATCAGTAGAACGTTTAGGATTTGAGGAAGCAACTCCAATCCAAGCACAAACTATTCCACTGGCACTTGAAGGAAAAGACGTTATTGGGCAAGCACAAACAGGAACTGGTAAAACGGCTGCGTTTGGTTTACCGATGTTACAAAAAATTGATGTAAATAACCGTAATGTACAAGGATTAGTTATTGCACCTACTCGTGAATTAGCTATCCAAACACAAGAAGAATTATTCCGTTTGAGTCGCGATAAAAAAATTCGTGTTCAAGTTGTTTATGGTGGAGCTGACATCAGTCGCCAAATTCGTGCTTTAAAAGACGCGCCACACATTGTTGTTGGTACACCAGGTCGTTTATTAGATCATATCAAACGTAAAACATTGAAATTAGGACATGTTGAAACTTTAGTATTGGACGAAGCGGATGAAATGTTGAACATGGGATTCATTGATGACATTGAAACAATCATTCATGAAGTTCCAGCTGAACGTCAAACTTTATTATTCTCTGCTACAATGCCACCTGCTATCAAACGCATTGGTGTACGTTTCATGAGTAACCCTGAACACGTTCAAATCAAAGCGACAACAATGTCTGATAGTTTGATTGAACAATTTTTCGTACGTTGTAAAGACTTCGAAAAATTCGATATCATGACTCGTTTATTTGATGTTCAAACACCAGAATTAACGATCATTTTTGGTCGTACAAAACGTCGCGTAGACGAATTAGCTCGTGGATTAGAAGCTCGCGGATACCGTGCAGAAGGAATCCATGGAGACCTTTCTCAACAAAAACGTATGAGTGTTTTGAAATCATTTAAAACTGGTAAATTAGATATCTTAGTAGCAACCGATGTAGCTGCTCGTGGATTAGATATTTCCGGAGTAACACACGTATACAACTATGATATTCCTCAAGATCCAGAAAGTTATGTTCACCGTATTGGACGTACTGGTCGTGCAGGAAAAGAGGGTGTTTCTGTAACATTTATTACACCTAATGAAATGGGCTACTTGCGTGTTATTGAAGATTTAACTAAAAAAACAATGACTCCATTGCGTCCACCAACAAATGCTGAAGCTTTTGAAGGTCAAATTAAAGCATCAATTGATGAAGTAGGTTCTATCATTGACGCTAATGGTTTAGACCGTTACGAAAAAGCTGCTGCACAATTGTTGGAAACTTATACAGCTGAAGATCTGGCTGCTGCATTCCTTAAGAGTGTGACAAAAGATGCTGATGAAGTACCAGTTAAAATTACTCCAGAACGTCCATTACCTGGCCGTAAAGGCGGAAGTCATGGTGGCGGAAGCAACCGTGGTGGAAGTGCAAGTAAAGGCGGATACCGTGGCGGAAGCAGCCGTAGTGGCAAACCTTCTGAACGTCGTGGTGGCGGAAGTGGAACAGGAACTGGCGGAAGCGGAAAATGGAATAAAGATTCAAGTCGTGCTGGAAGCGACAGCCGTCGTAAAGACAGCCGTGGCAAATCTACTGATAACCGTCGTAAAGCTGGCGGAGAACGTAAATTTACTATTCGCGATAAAGACTAAAAATGTAAGTGGAAAAGGTTGGGACATTGTCTCAATCTTTTTTTGTATGGTTGAGTAGTTATTAAATATGAGTGGAAAAAAACTAAATGAAATCATTTTTCTTATAATTTAGAAGTGACATAAGAACGATTATTTGATAAAATTAGCGTAATATTATAGAATTCAGTTTACAGTACTAAAGAAATAGCTTAGTGTAAATGAGGTGTAAAGTGATAATAGGGATTGGTTTGGATATAACAGAGATTGTGCGTATAGAAGAAGCGTATTTGAAAAGAGAAACTTTTTCCAAGCGTGTGTTGACCCCAATGGAATGGGAAATGTTTTCTGATTTAACAGGCACTCGTAAAATTGAGTTTTTAGCTGGTAGATATGCAGCGAAAGAGGCTTTCTCAAAAGCGATGGGAACCGGAATCGGAAAATTGGGTTTTCAAGATATTGAGATTTTACCCGATCGTTATGGGAAACCAGTTGTTGAAAGGTCTCCTTTTAATGGGCAGGTGTTTTTGTCTATTACGCATACGGATACCATTGCGGCAGCACAAGTGATTTTAGAAAAATAGAAAAGGAGAATAATGAAGTAACTAGTATTTGAAAACTAAACATACATACGTGTCAGTTTACTGTTTTGCAAAAACTAATTGGAATTATTCCAATTAATTTTTGCGAAACGGCTCAGCTAACGCTTTAAAATACTTAAAGAAAAGGTCAAATTTGTCTATAAAATGTAACTTGGTTTTAAATCTTGTCTAGAGTTTCAATGCTTTTCAATTCGTGTTACCATGTTCTTGAAGCGAATCCTTTTTATGGGGTATGAAAAGGTAATCTTTTTAGGGGGTATGGGGTAATGGATGAGAATGAAAACATAATGAAAGTTAATTTAGCACCGGGAATTTACAGAGAAGTTAAAGAATATTGTGCAATTGCAAATATTGATGAAAATGATTTTGTTAGTTCGGTAGTAAATTGTTTTTTAGATGAAAATTTGATAATCTATGATACCATGCGTAAAGGATATGCAGAGATGTCTCGTATCAATCTTGATATTTGTGATGAATTTGAAGTTTGTGAAAAAGAGGTCGGTGCCCAATTCTAACCAGGTGTTATAAGGAGGAAAATACCTATGGTAAGACGGGGAGAGATTTATTACGCTGATTTATCGCCAGTTATAGGTTCGGAGCAAGGTGGAATGCGTCCGGTTTTGATTATTCAAAATAATGTAGGCAACCACTACAGTCCAACCGTTATTATTGCAGCAATAACAGCGAAAATCCAAAAGGCTAAAATGCCTACCCATGTTGAAATCTCGGCAGAAGAGTATAATCTTGAAAAAAATTCCGTTGTCTTGTTAGAACAAATAAGAACCATTGATAAACAACGTTTACGGGAAAAAGTAACTCAATTAGATTTTAAAATGATGAAAAAAATAGATGAAGCTCTTGAGATAAGTGTTGGATTATCAAGACAGGTCTAATAAAAATTGTACCTAGCTTTTAGCGTTCGTTCATTTACGAATGCTTTTTTTGTTTGTGTACTTAAACGAAATTGAATAAATTAGAGTAAAATGGTATGCTATAAAAGTTGCAAAACGTGGTTCGTTGACCATCCCACGAAAAAAAACTAGGAGGAAGTGGAAAGAATGAAAATAAAAGGTTTGGTAATAAATGCTGTAGTTGCAGCTTTATATGTGGCAATCACTTCGGCATTTGCGTTTATGTCTTTTGGAGCAATTCAATTTCGAGTAGCCGAAATGTTGAATCATTTAGCTGTATTTAATAAAAAATATATTATAGGAATAGTTGGTGGAGTGTTCATTTCCAACCTGTTCTTCTCGACTATGGTTGTCTATGACGTAGTGTTTGGTGTTGCGCACACGCTTTTGTCGTTACTTATAATGAGTGGGATAACAAGAAGGATAACAAATGATTGGGTGAAAATGAGTGTCAATACGGTAGTGTTCACTATCGGTTCAGCCTTGATTGCGTGGGAATTGTATCTAGCGTTGCAATTGCCGTTCTGGTTTAGTTACTTAACTGTTGCGATTGGTGAATTTGTTGTTATGGGAATTGGTATGCCAATCATGATGTATATCGATAAAAAAATTCATTTTAGTAAACGAATAGAAGAATAGAAAAAAAGCTAAATGCATCAGCATTTAGCTTTTTTAGATAGTAATAAATTAACCAACGTTTTTTAAATCTTCTACTTCAACTACACGAAATCCTTTTTTGCTTAGAGCGGCAGTTAATTCCTTCAGAGTATCTTTTGTCATGCCAGATTCTAAAGTGATCATTGTGCGGCGAACTAAATCATCTTGCTCAACATCTAGTGTAATACAACTTGAAATTGAACAAAAACGGCTAATGATTTTTGCCATGTTTGCTAAATCGCCTTTTTGACCAGTAGAAGCTATTGTTAAAACGTAACTACCTGTGTTCACATTCCAAGATTGTTGCAACATATTTAACAACGAACTATGAGTTAAAATGCCATAAAATCGATTATCTTCGTCCAATACAGAAATGTATGGCAATTCTTTGATTGAGAAAAATACTTTGAAAAAAGATGCGTCAATAGAAATGAACTTAGTAGCATTTTTTAATAAATGTGTTACTGGTAAGTTCATATCTCCACCATTAGCTTTGTGACGGTAAATATGCATTTTGTAGATATTTCCTCTAAATATTGTTCCGGTTTCATCTAGAATAGGTATGCAGCGAAATCCGGACTTTTCAAGTATGTCAATTGCTTCTTGAAGGGTAACCGTTTCGCTTACAGTAGTAAGTTTGTTCTTAGGAATACAAAGAGATTTTATAAGCATTTCGTATCCTCCTTTAAGGATTGGGATTGATTTATTTAATTTGATAATAACATATAGCGCTTAAGGTATCCAATGCTTTTGAAAACGGATGAAAATTTATTTAATGATAAAGCAGTTAAGCATTAACAATATTAACTTGTCTGAAAGTATTTGGCATTCTATAATAAAAAGCAAATAGAAATTAAAATAATGACTGATAAAATTAGAAATGTGAGGGAAATACAGTGAGAAATGAAATGATGTACAGACCAGTTGTGGATAAAGAAGTAGTAGAATTTCTTAGAAACGAACAAAAGCCACTTGACGGAAGTCTTGGTGAGATTGAAAGACAAGCGAATAAAGATGGTGTGCCAATCATACCGCATGAAACAGTAGTGTTTTTGAACTTACTGCTAGGGCAGATAAAGCCAAAACAAATTTTAGAAATTGGAGCAGCAATCGGCTTCTCGTCGAGTTTGATGGCGCAACATGTTGGGGACCAAGGTCACGTTACAACTATTGATCGTTTTGACGTCATGATTAAAAAAGCGAGAAAAAATTATGAAGCTTTGGGATTAACGGATAAAGTTACTTTGTTGGAAGGGCAAGCAGCAGATATTCTTTCTACGCTAGAAGGACCGTATGATTTTATTTTTATGGATAGTGCGAAATCTAAGTATTATGATTTTTTCCCAGATTGTATGCGATTGTTGAAAAAAGGTGGAATGTTAATTGTTGATGATGTTTTACAAGGTGGAACAATTCTTACTCCGAAAGAAGAGATACCTAAGAATAGAAGAACAATACACCGCAAGTTAAATGCATTTTTAGATGTAGTTATGCATCATCCATCATTAGAATCAAGTATCGTCCCATTAGGCGATGGTTTGTTAATGGTAGTAAAACAAGATGATACTGATTTTTCTTATATGATAGAAGAGAAGGTTTAAGCATGAAGCGCATTTCAGTGAAAATACCACGATGTATATTTTTTGCTGAAATGTTTGTAAAGTTAATAAAAGAATTAGGTATTTAGTATTGACGAAAAAGAAAAATCTTGGTATAGTAGAACACGTTGTTGCGATAGCGATAGCAAGAAAAAAGAATGAAAAGTAATTCTTGACAAATGTAATACTAAGATGGTATTATACTGTGGTCATCGAAATTACGATGTAGCGGTTACTTGGATAATTATACAGAATAAAAAATAATTATTTAAAAGTCGTTGACAACTTATTTAGAGGGTGTTATACTTCAATAGTTGTCAGATGAAGTGATTGACCTTTGAAAACTAAACAAAGTAAGACGAACCAAATGTGAGGGTGACTTAGCAGTGCTAAGTCAACAGTAACAAAATTAGTGAATAATTATTCGCTAGCAATCAATATGAGCTTCAAGCATCATTTTATATGAGAGTTTGATCCTGGCTCAGGACGAACGCTGGCGGCATGCCTAATACATGCAAGTCGAACGCTTTGATTTCACCGGGTGCTTGCACCCACCGAAGTCAAAGAGTGGCGGACGGGTGAGTAACACGTGGGTAACCTGCCCATAAGTGGGGGATAACATTCGGAAACGGATGCTAATACCGCATACTTTTAATCGCCTCCTGGCGAATGGAAAAAAGGTGGCTTCGGCTACCGCTTATGGATGGACCCGCGGCGTATTAGCTAGTTGGTGAGGTAATGGCTCACCAAGGCGATGATACGTAGCCGACCTGAGAGGGTGATCGGCCACACTGGGACTGAGACACGGCCCAGACTCCTACGGGAGGCAGCAGTAGGGAATCTTCCGCAATGGACGAAAGTCTGACGGAGCAATGCCGCGTGAGTGAAGAAGGTTTTCGGATCGTAAAACTCTGTTGTTAGAGAAGAACAAGGATGAGAGTAACTGCTCATCCCCTGACGGTATCTAACCAGAAAGCCACGGCTAACTACGTGCCAGCAGCCGCGGTAATACGTAGGTGGCAAGCGTTGTCCGGATTTATTGGGCGTAAAGCGAGCGCAGGCGGTTCTTTAAGTCTGATGTGAAAGCCCCCGGCTCAACCGGGGAAGGTCATTGGAAACTGGAGAACTTGAGTGCAGAAGAGGAGAGTGGAATTCCACGTGTAGCGGTGAAATGCGTAGATATGTGGAGGAACACCAGTGGCGAAGGCGACTCTCTGGTCTGTAACTGACGCTGAGGCTCGAAAGCGTGGGGAGCAAACAGGATTAGATACCCTGGTAGTCCACGCCGTAAACGATGAGTGCTAAGTGTTGGAGGGTTTCCGCCCTTCAGTGCTGCAGCTAACGCATTAAGCACTCCGCCTGGGGAGTACGACCGCAAGGTTGAAACTCAAAGGAATTGACGGGGACCCGCACAAGCGGTGGAGCATGTGGTTTAATTCGAAGCAACGCGAAGAACCTTACCAGGTCTTGACATCCTTTGACCACCCTAGAGATAGGGCTTTCCCTTCGGGGACAAAGTGACAGGTGGTGCATGGTTGTCGTCAGCTCGTGTCGTGAGATGTTGGGTTAAGTCCCGCAACGAGCGCAACCCCTATTATTAGTTGCCAGCATTCAGTTGGGCACTCTAGTGAGACTGCCGGTGATAAACCGGAGGAAGGTGGGGATGACGTCAAATCATCATGCCCCTTATGACCTGGGCTACACACGTGCTACAATGGATGGTACAACGAGTCGCAAGGTCGCGAGGCCAAGCTAATCTCTTAAAGCCATTCTCAGTTCGGATTGTAGGCTGCAACTCGCCTACATGAAGCCGGAATCGCTAGTAATCGCGGATCAGCACGCCGCGGTGAATACGTTCCCGGGTCTTGTACACACCGCCCGTCACACCACGAGAGTTTGTAACACCCGAAGTCGGTGAGGTAACCCTTTTGGGAGCCAGCCGCCTAAGGTGGGACAGATAATTGGGGTGAAGTCGTAACAAGGTAGCCGTATCGGAAGGTGCGGCTGGATCACCTCCTTTCTAAGGAATATAACGGAAACCCACACATTCGTACTTACTTTGTTTAGTTTTGAGAGGTTAATATACTTCTCAATTATCTACCATATAAATAGAAATGCTCTTGGGGCCTTAGCTCAGCTGGGAGAGCGCCTGCCTTGCACGCAGGAGGTCAGCGGTTCGATCCCGCTAGGCTCCATTGCAACTTTTTGTTGCGAAAATACGTTGTTCTTTGAAAACTGGATAAAGTTAAAAAGTGTAATTCAAGTAACAAACCAGAAACACACCGAAAAAGTTTTAAAAATGAGTTTTTTTAAGGTTCTCATCGAAAGATGAGGTTTAAAAATTAACTGTTAACCATAGGTTAAGTTAATAAGGGCGCACGGTGAATGCCTTGGCACTAGGAGCCGATGAAGGACGGGACTAACGCCGATATGCTTTGGGGAGCTGTAAGTGAGCTTTGATCCAAAGATTTCCGAATGGGGGAACCCAGCATCTTTGATAGGATGTTACTGCTGACTGAATACATAGGTCAGTAGAGGTAGACGCAGAGAACTGAAACATCTAAGTACCTGCAGGAAGAGAAAGAAAAATCGATTCCCTGAGTAGCGGCGAGCGAAACGGGAATAGCCCAAACCAGAAAGCTTGCTTTCTGGGGTTGTAGGACTGAACACATAGAGTCATAAATGAAGTTGGTAGAAGAAGCGACCTGGAAAGGTCCGCCGAAGAAGGTAAAAGCCCTGTAATCGAAACCAATTTCACTCTGATCAGTATCCTGAGTACGGCGGAACACGAGAAATTCCGTCGGAATCCGGGAGGACCATCTCCCAAGGCTAAATACTCCCTAGTGACCGATAGTGAACCAGTACCGTGAGGGAAAGGTGAAAAGAACCTCGGAAGAGGAGTGAAATAGCCCCTGAAACCGTGTGCCTACAAATAGTTAAAGCCCGTTAATGGGTGATAGCGTGCCTTTTGTAGAATGAACCGGCGAGTTACGATCCCATGCGAGGTTAAGTTGATGAGACGGAGCCGCAGCGAAAGCGAGTCTGAATAGGGCGAATGAGTATGTGGTCGTAGACCCGAAACCAAGTGATCTACCCATGTCCAGGTTGAAGGTGCGGTAATACGCACTGGAGGACCGAACCCACGTATGTTGAAAAATGCGGGGATGAGGTGTGGGTAGCGGAGAAATTCCAATCGAACTTGGAGATAGCTGGTTCTCTCCGAAATAGCTTTAGGGCTAGCCTCGGAATTAGAATCATGGAGGTAGAGCAACTGTTTGGACTAGGGGCCCTTCTCGGGTTACCGAATTCAGATAAACTCCGAATGCCATTGATTTATATCCGGGAGTCAGACTGCGAGTGATAAGATCCGTAGTCGAAAGGGAAACAGCCCAGACCACCAGCTAAGGTCCCAAAGTTTATGTTAAGTGGAAAAGGATGTGGAGTTGCTTAGACAACTAGGATGTTGGCTCAGAAGCAGCCATCATTTAAAGAGTGCGTAATAGCTCACTAGTCGAGTGACCCTGCGCCGAAAATTTACCGGGGCTAAACATAACACCGAAGCTGTGGATAGAACCATTGGTTCTATGGTAGGAGAGCGTTCTAAGGGCGTTGAAGCTAGATCGTGAGGACTAGTGGAGCGCTTAGAAGTGAGAATGCCGGTATGAGTAGCGAAAGACGGGTGAGAATCCCGTCCACCGAATGACTAAGGTTTCCTGGGGAAGGCTCGTCCTCCCAGGGTTAGTCGGGACCTAAGTCGAGGCCGAATGGCGTAGACGATGGACAACAGGTTGAGATTCCTGTACCAGTTTGTTTTGTTTGAACAATGGAGGGACACAGTAGGCTAAGGAATACGCGCTGTTGGATATGCGCGTCCAAGCAACAAGTTTTGAAGTGAGTCAAATGCTTGCTTCTATAAGAACAAGTTGTGATGGGGAGGGAAATTAAGTACCGAAGTTCCCGATGTCACACTGTCAAGAAAAGCTTCTAGTTAGAAACAAACTGCCCGTACCGCAAACCGACACAGGTAGTCGAGGAGAGAATCCTAAGGTGTGCGAGAGAACTCTCGTTAAGGAACTCGGCAAAATGACCCCGTAACTTCGGGAGAAGGGGTGCTGACCAATTGGTCAGCCGCAGTGAATAGGCCCAGGCGACTGTTTATCAAAAACACAGGTCTCTGCAAAATCGTAAGATGACGTATAGGGGCTGACGCCTGCCCGGTGCTGGAAGGTTAAGAGGATGGGTTAGCTCTCGGGCGAAGCTCAGAATTGAAGCCCCAGTAAACGGCGGCCGTAACTATAACGGTCCTAAGGTAGCGAAATTCCTTGTCGGGTAAGTTCCGACCCGCACGAAAGGCGTAACGATCTGGGCACTGTCTCAACGAGAGACTCGGTGAAATTATAGTACCTGTGAAGATGCAGGTTACCCGCGACAGGACGGAAAGACCCCATGGAGCTTTACTGCAGTTTGATATTGAGTGTTTGTACAGCTTGTACAGGATAGGTAGGAGCCATTGAAGCCAGGACGCCAGTCTTGGTGGAGGCGTTGGTGGGATACTACCCTTGCTGTATGACCACTCTAACCCACAGCCCTTATCGGGCTGGGAGACAGTGTCTGACGGGCAGTTTGACTGGGGCGGTCGCCTCCTAAAGAGTAACGGAGGCGCCCAAAGGTTCCCTCAGAATGGTTGGAAATCATTCGCAGAGTGTAAAGGCATAAGGGAGCTTGACTGCGAGACCTACAAGTCGAGCAGGGACGAAAGTCGGGCTTAGTGATCCGGTGGTTCCGCATGGAAGGGCCATCGCTCAACGGATAAAAGCTACCCTGGGGATAACAGGCTTATCTCCCCCAAGAGTCCACATCGACGGGGAGGTTTGGCACCTCGATGTCGGCTCATCGCATCCTGGGGCTGTAGTCGGTCCCAAGGGTTGGGCTGTTCGCCCATTAAAGCGGTACGCGAGCTGGGTTCAGAACGTCGTGAGACAGTTCGGTCCCTATCCGTCGCGGGCGTAGGAAATTTGAGAGGAGCTGTCCTTAGTACGAGAGGACCGGGATGGACACACCTCTGGTGTACCAGTTGTTCTGCCAAGGGCATTGCTGGGTAGCTATGTGTGGACGGGATAAACGCTGAAAGCATCTAAGCGTGAAGCCCCCCTCAAGATGAGATTTCCCATCACGTAAGTGAGTAAGACCCCTGAGAGATGATCAGGTAGATAGGTTGGAAGTGGAAGTATAGCGATATACGGAGCGGACCAATACTAATCGGTCGAGGACTTAACCAAAGCAATACCGGTGTACAAAGGTAAGCAAACGAAACACACTTTAAACTTTATCCAGTTTTGAGAGTCCAACGGACTTTCGATTGAAATTGTGTGGTGATGATGGCAAGAAGGTCACACCTGTTCCCATGCCGAACACAGAAGTTAAGCTTCTTAGCGCCGATGGTAGTGAAGGGTTTCCCTTTGTGAGAGTAGGACGTTGCCACGCAGATTCAATTATTCCGCAATAGCTCAGTTGGTAGTAGCGCATGACTGTTAATCATGATGTCGTAGGTTCGAGTCCTACTTGCGGAGTTCTTTTTTTTTGCAAGTAAATACTATGACTTAGTAGTGCCGCTTTAGCTCAGTCGGTAGAGCGCTTCCATGGTAAGGAAGAGGTCGCCGGTTCGAATCCGGCAAGTGGCTTCATGTAACCAACATAAAAAGGAAACTCTTTATTCATAGGGGTTTCTTTTTTTTGTTTTGTAACTTTTATTTTTCAAATGCTTCAGGATACTTAACAGTCCTGAAGACAACTTTTAAACCACTGTGAAGTAAGTTCAATTCGAGACTGTGCTAAAAATAAGAATGAATTCAAATAGACTTCTCATACATAAGCTAACACTCTCTTTGAGTCTAAAGGATAGGACTGTTATACTTAACCTAGCATACAATTGAGTTAAAGAGAGGAAGTTAATAATGAAAGCTTTAATCCATGAAAAAATCAGTGGTATAGAAGGACTAAGAATAAAAGAAATGGAATCTAGAAAAGTAGATAAGAAAGAAGTACGTATTAAAGTGAAAATAGTAGGATTGAATCACCGTGATTTGGCAACTATTAAAGGGCGTGATGAAACAAGTAAACCTTTAGTAATTGGGTCAGATTGTGCAGGTATTATAAACGAAGTAGGCAAAGAAGTGACAATGTTTAAGGTAGGAGATGAAGTCGTTGTAAACCCTAGTATAGGGTGGTTGAACAATACACCAGCGCCACCAGAAAATTTTCAAATACTAGGAAATCCAATGCAGGGAACATTCTCAGAAGAATTTATCATTAACGAAAATTTTGTCGCTTTAAAACCAAGTTATTTAACATGGGAAGAAGCGGGTGTACTTTCATTAGGGGCATTAACAGCATATAGAGCCCTTTTTACAAAAGGGGAGGTAAATGGTCAGCAAACGATCTTAATCCCTGGAATAGGTGGAGGTGTGGCGACTAGCTTACTTCAATTCAGTAAAGCAGTGGGCGCAAAAGTTTATGTCACATCACGCTCGGAAGAAAAATTAAATAAAGCAAAAAAAATCGGAGCAGCTAAAGGAATAAATAGTAAAAATGATTGGGAAAAAGAATTAAACGGCGAAAAAGTGGACATAGTAATCGAATCAGTTGGAGCAGCAACCTTCAATCAATCATTGAAACAATTAAAAAAAGGCGGAAAATTAGTCTTATTCGGTTCTTCTACCGGTGATGTTGTTGATCTGAATTTAAGAGAGTTCTTTTATGGTCAATATACAATGTTAGGAACCACGATGGGAAGCAGGGAAGAATACCTGGAAATGCTTAATTTTATTGAAAGTCACTCAATTAAACCAGTTGTTGATACTACTTATGATTTTGAGGATTATGAAATGGCCTTTAGTAGATTAGAAGCAGCAGAGCAAATGGGTAAAATAGGAATACGCATTAGTAGATAAGACGTATTCCTATTTTTTGTAAGGCTTTTCTTGGTATCTAATTTAATAAGTGTTAAACTTAATGAAGCAAATGTAAAAGGAAGTGTTAGCATGGAATTTGAAAAAAATGGAAACAGTTTTTTGAAAAATGATGAATCCGGGAAAATGATTGCGGAAGTAACGTATGTTCCTTCTGGTGAGGATAAAGTGATTTTGGACCATACTTTTGTTGATCCATCTTTAAGAGGACAAGGCATCGCTGCCCAATTGGTTGATAAAGTTGTTGAAGAGATGGAAAAGGAAGGGAAAAAAATTGTCCCACTTTGTCCATATGCAAAAGAATTATTTGATAGAAAACCTGAAAAATATAAACATATAGAAGCCGAATAGTTATTATGCTATTGAAAAACCAATCATTTATTGGTAAAGTGATTAAGAAGTGCCATAATTCTTAATCGCTTTTTATTAGTTTGATCGATTTAAGAACCCGAAAGATTATAAAATGATTAAAAATACAGGAAAATGGAAGAATAGCCTTTACTTTTCTGTGAATTATTTATATAATATTCCTTGTGCTTGAATATTTTTTAAACATCATGGCCCGTTGGTCAAGCGGTTAAGACACCGCCCTTTCACGGCGGTATCACGGGTTCGATTCCCGTACGGGTCATATTCTTTTTTTATTAAATTTTGCCGGCTTAGCTCAGTTGGTAGAGCATCTGAATCGTAATCAGAGGGTCGAGGGTTCAACTCCTTTAGCCGGCATGCGTTTAGTTGTTCATTTAATAGGAAAGATAATTTTATTTGGAGGGGTAGCGAAGTGGCTAAACGCGGCGGACTGTAAATCCGCTCCTTCGGGTTCGGCAGTTCGAATCTGCCCCCCTCCACCATTTATGGGCTATAGCCAAGCGGTAAGGCAAGGGACTTTGACTCCCTCACGCGTTGGTTCGAATCCAGCTAGCCCAGTTGCATGAATATGCAAAAAACATACAAAAATGAAAATTGTGTGGTGACGATGGCAAGAAGGTCACACCTGTTCCCATGCCGAACACAGAAGTTAAGCTTCTTAGCGCCGATGGTAGTGAAGGGTTTCCCTTTGTGAGAGTAGGACGTTGCCATGCAAATTCATTTTTAAGTTGAGTCATTAGCTCAGTTGGTAGAGCATCTGACTTTTAATCAGAGGGTCGCAGGTTCGAATCCTGCATGACTCATAATAGAAACTTGCAACGGTAATCCGTTGCAAGTTTTTTTGTGTTAAAAATAGGAATAGGTAGTTAATTATTAATGATTGGGTCTATTAATTGGGTGGATTAATGTTATTCATAGGAAATATTATGGTATAATACACAATGGGTGACAATCAGAAACATTATCGGAGGTGCGCATATGTCTATAGATTGGTCACAATTAGTAACGTGGCGAAATTTTCTTAACGTGGTAGATATATTAGTGGTTACATTCTTTATTTATCAGTTGATAAATATTTTACGTGGGAGCAGAGCTGTTCAGTTATTAAAGGGAATTGCTGTTATCATGTTAATAAAAGTAGCTAGTTTTTTTCTGGAATTGCAAACAGTTGATTGGATCGTTGATTTAGTTATTCAATGGAGTGTTCTTGCAATGATCATTATCTTCCAACCAGAAATGCGAAGAGGGTTAGAACATCTCGGTCGCGGCTCCATTTTTAATCGAGCAAAACGAAAAGTCAATCCTGGAGAAAATTTAGTCCAACAATTAGCAAAAGCTGTTCAATATATGGCGAAAAGAAGAATTGGAGCTTTGATTTCTATCCAAATGGATACAGAGTTAGATGAATTTATTGGAACAGGAATTCCACTAGATGCTGATATATCCAGTGAATTGTTGATTAATATTTTTATTCCCAATACACCACTGCATGATGGAGCAGTCATTATCAGAGATTATAAAATAGCCTCTGCTGCTAGTTATTTACCATTGTCAGAAAGCACGCTTATTTCTAAAGAATTAGGAACAAGGCATCGTGCGGCCATTGGTCTAAGTGAAGTAACAGATGCCATAACAATTATTGTCTCTGAAGAAACCGGCGGAGTCAGCGTTTCATATAAAGGCGAGTTATTACGTGAATTATCCAAAGAGGATTTTGAAAAATTCTTAGCTAAAAACTTAATTGTTGTTGAAAAAGAAGAAAAGAAAAATTCTTTTCAAGAAATGGTGGATAGTTTTAAAAAGGGGGCTTCTAAATAATGGAGAAACTTTACAACAATCCATGGTTTATGAAGATCGTTGCACTCGCATTTGCTATTCTTCTTTTTACTTATGTAAACAGTAGTAATAACCGGGTTCAAACAACCAGCGGTATTGATGGATTAAGTGCATCTACAACAGAAACCATACTTGAAGTGCCTATAGTAGTTGAAATTGATCAAGATAATTATTATGTAACTGGGTTTCCTGAAACAGTTTCAGTAGAAATATCAGGACCGTCAAGTCTTGTATTAAATACAAAAACGACTAAAAATTTTGACGTTGTAGCAACTGATTTAGATAGTTTAGGCGTTGGTACTCATACTATTGAATTAGTTGCGGAAGGACTTTCACCTCAGCTAGATTATCAAATCTTACCTGAAGAAGTCACGATAACGATTGAAGAAAAAAAAGTTGAAACTTTTAGTGTCGATGTTGAATTTGACAATTCATTCATTAGTGATGAGTTTGAGACCGGTACACCAACGGTAAATTATGAAACGGTAGAACTAACAGGGACAGCTTCGACAATTGACCAAGTTGCAGATGTTAAAGTTGTTGTAGATGAAGAAGAAAATGTTACAGAAGACATTGTTCAAACTCTTCCAGTTATCGTTACTGATGCTGAAGGAAATGAATTAGACGTTAATCTGAATCCTAGTGAGGTAACAGTGACGATACCTGTTGATCCAATTGCGAAGGAAGTGCCTGTAGTATTAAATCAAACTGGTACGCCAAATGCGGACTTGAGTTATGAGTTAGGCATTAGTAATCAATCAGCTACAACGGTTGCGATACAGGGTGAAAGTGAACTGGTAAATAGTTTAAGCAGTTATCCAGTAGATATTGATATCACGGATATAACTGAAACAACGACTCAATCGATTGATTTGCCTTTACTTGAAGGAGTAACAGCTATAGAGCCTGAAAAAATTGAAGTCACGATTACTGTTACTCAAAATTCACAGGGAAATGGGCAAAGTAACAATGAAACTAGCAACGAAATTTCAAGTTCAAGTTCGAGCTCAAGTTCGAGCGAATCTAGTTCATCGAGTGAATCAACACAAAAAGAAAGTGAATCATCAGAAAGTGACACTTCTTCTGAATCATCAAGCGAGTCATTAGATGAGTCATCAAGCGAATCCAGTGAAGAAGTAAGTGAATAGAAATAGCAAACCTAAATGGATAAGGTTTAAACTTTGAAAAGGGGCATGTTAGAATGGGAAAATATTTTGGAACAGATGGAGTAAGAGGAGTTGCTAATTCAGAACTAACTCCAGAATTAGCTTTTAAATTAGGGAGATGCGGTGGGTATGTTTTAACTCAACACGCTGAAGGCGAAGAGCATCCACGTGT
Organism: Carnobacterium sp. 17-4; assembly: GCF_000195575.1. Classification (NCBI taxonomy): domain Bacteria; kingdom Bacillati; phylum Bacillota; class Bacilli; order Lactobacillales; family Carnobacteriaceae; genus Carnobacterium; species Carnobacterium sp. 17-4. Next base: position 326,684 of record NC_015391.1, read on the forward strand.
TTTAGTTGGAAGAGATACTCGTATTTCTGGCGAGATGCTAGAATCTGCATTAATTGCTGGTCTTTTATCCGTTGGAATCGAAGTAATGAAACTAGGAGTTATATCTACTCCTGGAGTAGCGTATTTAACTCGTGTTCAAGGCGCTGCAGCTGGTGTAATGATTTCAGCTTCACACAATCCAGCACCTGACAATGGTATTAAATTCTTTGGATCAGATGGGTTTAAACTATTTGATGATACTGAATTAGAAATTGAAGCATTATTAGATGAAGAGAAAGATAATTTACCTCGTCCTAGTGCAATTGGATTAGGTACGGTTGATGAGTATCCAGAAGGTGCTTTAAAATACACTCAATTTTTACAACAAACAATTCCAAATGATTTAGCTGGATTGCAAGTTTGTTTAGATGGTGCAAACGGAGCTACAAGTCCTCTTCTAAATCGATTATTTGCAGATTTAGAAACAGAGTTCGATGTTATGGCATCAACACCAAATGGATTAAATATTAATGACGGTGTTGGTTCAACTCATCCTGAAGGTTTGGCTAAATTTGTAGTCGAAAAAGGAGCCGATGCTGGATTAGCATTTGATGGTGACGGGGATAGAGTAATTGCTGTTGATGAATTAGGAAATATCATTGATGGAGATAAAATTATGTTTATCTGTGGAAAGTATTTACAAGAAAAAGGCCGTTTGAAAAAAGATACCATTGTTTCTACTGTAATGAGTAACTTAGGGTTCCATAAAGCAATTGAGGCTAATAATATGATTGCTCTTCAAACAAAAGTTGGAGATCGTTATGTAGTAGAAGAAATGCGTAAAAATGGTTATAACTTTGGTGGAGAACAATCAGGACATATGGTGTTCCTAGATTATAATACAACTGGTGATGGAATCTTATCAGGAATTCAATTGCTGAATGTTATGAAAGAAACAGGGAAAAAACTTTCAGAATTAGCTGAAGAGGTTCAAACCTACCCTCAGAAATTGGTTAATATTCGTGTTAGCGATAAAAATGGCGCAATGGATGTTCCAGCAATAAAAGCGATCATTGAAGAAGTTGAGAGTGAAATGAATGGAAATGGGCGTATTTTAGTTCGTCCTAGTGGAACTGAACCATTGCTGCGTGTTATGGCAGAAGCTCCAACACAAGAAAAAGTAAATCTTTATGTTGACCGAATTGCTTCAGTTGTAAAACAAGAAATTGGTTTAGCTGAATAAGACTGACATTTTTTAATCGTTATTTCCACAAATGAATGCAACGAACTAAAGAGCTTTAGATCCTAATGTTTAATCATTGATCTAAAGCTCTTTTTTTGATTGTTCTAACTAGTCTAAACTAGAAATTATGTCTGAATAAAAATCAAAAGTACTAAAGGTCGTTGACCAAAAGTTAGATTGCTACTATACTTATTTTTAATTAGCGTTTAATAAAATAGTAAGGGGGTAGATAAAGTGATTCTGTTTGGGTCAATTGTAAATGGTTTAGCTGTAGTTCTTGGCGGCAGCATTGGGTTATTATTAAAAAAGGGACTATCAAAACGGATTGGTACAGCAATTATGAACAGTTTAGCTCTTTGTATATTGTACATTGGATTCAGTGGAGCATTAGCTGGGGAAAATATACTCATTACAATAGGTTCAATGGTTATTGGGGTTATTATCGGTGAAGGTATGAATTTAGAGGGAAAAGTAAATAACCTAGGAAACTTAATAGAAACCAAATTTCAAACAAAAGACGATACATTATCTATTACTAAAGGATTCGTATCAGCGAGTTTATTGGTTTGTGTGGGGGCAATGTCAATCGTAGGGGCCTTGCAAAGTGGGTTGACTGGTAATCATGAAACATTATTAGCTAAATCGCTAATTGATGGTATAGCAGCTCTTGTGTTGGCTTCTAGCTTGGGAGTAGGTGTGTTTTATTAGCAGGAGGGTTAGTACTAATCTATGAAGGAAGTATTTCTTTGCTAGCCAGTGTAGTAGCTCCTCTGCTAACAGAAAGTGTAATTAATGAAATGACATGTGTGGGGTCCCTTTTGATAATCGGTCTAGCGTTAAATATGCTGAAGATTACAGACTTAAAAATTATGAACTATGCTCCTGCAGCATTTATTCCAATTATTTTTGGATTGTTTTATTAATAGAACTAACCAATTGTAAAAAGAATTGAATGTGTTAGTGTTGCATCATTACCACTAATATAGTATATTTAAAAGCGTAATTTAATAGTAAGGATAGAGGCGCGATTTTTAAGAGTACAGTTATTTATGCAGGCACAAGCGGATAACTGGAAAGGGAAAATTGCCGAAGTGTAGAGTATTGCCAAGTACTTTATGCTGGGGTTAAGTAAAATATGCTTAACACTGTCGTAAATTTCAATAGGAAATTTGCGGAGGGCTGTCAACAAAAGGGTTAAAGGGTCATTACATATGAAACTATTCTAGCACCTTGAGTTGTATAGCGCTCAAGGTGTTTTTTTGTGCGCAAAAAAGAGAGGGAGTTTAAAATGAAGAAGAAAGTTATCATCGGTTTATTTATCGTTGCATTTATTTTATTTTCAATTAATGGAGAGTTTCGAGAGTCTACAGGTTCTACAGTGAATTTTGGTTGGTTTTCTTTAGTACCACCAGTGGTATCCATTATTTTAGCATTTATTTCAAAAGACGTTATCATTTCATTGTTTTTAGGAGTTTTTGCTGGAGCTTTTGTCTTACATTTGGCAGATGGGTCCATTTTGTATGCCTTCATTCAATCTTTTTTGAGCATCGTTGATTATTCGTTATCCTCGTTAGCGGATCCTTGGAACGCAGGAATTATTTTACAAGTATTAACAATTGGCGGATTGATCGCGTTAATGACGAAAATGGGTGGAGCCAAAGCTGTTGCAAATGCATTATCAAAAAAAGCAAAGGGGCCTATAAGTGCTCAAATTATTACTTGGATTTTAGGGATTTTACTCTTTTTCGATGATTATGCAAATTCATTAATTGTAGGACCAGTTATGCGACCAGTTACAGATGAAAAGAAAGTTTCGCGTGAAAAACTTTCTTTTATTGTAGATGCAACTGCTGCTCCGATTGCAGGAATTGCATTGATTTCTACTTGGGTAGGGTATGAAGTAGGGTTGATCAAAGATGGTTATGAAGCTATTGGCCAAGAGGTTAATGCTTACAGTATTTTTGTCGAAACTATTCCTTATCGTTTTTATAACATTTTAATGCTGCTGTTTGTATTGTGTACGGCTGTATTTTTAAAAGAATTTGGTCCTATGCTGACAGCTGAAAGAAGAGCTAGAAAATACGATCAAACAAATAAAGAAGAAATAAATCCTGCTGCTTCAAAAGAAATGGAAGAAATGGAACCGGCTGAAGGAGTTCACTTAAGTATATGGAATGCTATTATACCTATTGCTACCTTAATCGTGTTTGCCATAGTTGGATTTTATGTTAATGGATACAATGCTATTTTAGCTGGAGAGAACACAGCAATTATTAATTTGTTGAAAGAAAATCCGTATTCATTTACAGCTATTCAAGAAGCTTTTGGAGCATCTGATGCGAGTATTGTATTGTTCCAAGCTGCCTTGTTTGCTAGTATTGTTGCTATGTTTATGGGAGTATCTCAAAAAACATTTACATGGGGCCAAGCAGTAGAAACCTGGATCAATGGGATGAAGTCACTTATTATTACGGGAGCTATTTTGTTGTTAGCATGGTCTCTAAGTGGAGTTATTAATGATTTAGGAACAGCACAATTTTTAGTGTCATTGTTATCTGATTCAATGCCGGCGTTCCTGCTTCCATCCATTATCTTTATATTAGGTTCAATCATTTCTTTTGCAACAGGAACCTCTTATGGAACGATGGGAATTTTAATGCCATTGGCTATACCACTAGCTGCAGCATTATCTCCAAATCCTGAATTTATTGTCATTTCTGCAGGGGCAGTTTTAAGTGGAGCGATCTTTGGTGATCATTGTTCACCTATTTCGGACACTACTATCCTCTCTTCTATGGGAGCCGGTGTGAACCATATGGACCATGTTCGCACACAATTACCTTATGCTCTTTTAGTGGGGATGATCACTGTTTTGTTTGGTTTTATTCCAGTTGGTTTAGGAATACCAATCTGGATCGTTCTTCCAGTTTCAATGGTAGTGATCATTTTATCCGTTCAATTGTTTGGTAAGTCGATTGATGAAGAAGCAAATGACCTTGAATTCATTAAGAGTAAAGAGGATTTAAAATAAAGAGTTTGATTAAATAAATAAGTATAGTGATATGCTATAATTAAGTATAAATAGAGACTAGATGGACAGGATTAAGGCATTATTCTTACTTTATTCTAAAAATAAATTAGAAATGAGGGAGCAATAATGAAAGCAAATCGAAAAAGAACATTATTGATAGCAATTGTTATAGTCGTTTTGATTGCTTGGAATTTTCTTACGATCCCGCTGTTTTTATATGGTTCCTTTGGTAGTGATGCTATCCTAGATTTTAGTCCGGTTGCAAAAATAGGTAATGCCTTGCTAGCTGCTTGGATATTTCTCTTTATCCCAAACTTTCCGTTGATGGGACTATTGATTTCTTTAATAGAAGAACAAACCAAAAAAGTCTATTATCATTTAGGCGCGTTTATTGGTGTCTTGATTGGAAGTATTTTCTTTCTTCAAGATAACAGCACCATGGCTTTAATTATCACTCAAGTAAGTGGATTATTTTCACTCCTTGTATTATTAAAACAATTACTCTCAAAAAGAGATCATGGACCACATTCTTTTAAATAAACAGTTAATTAACTTAATAGTCAAAACAAAAAGAGAATCCAATATGGATTCTCTTTTTGTGGTTGTTGCTTTAATTGTTTCTTCTGCCACCAAATAGTAAAACTAATCTTAGGACTTGCAAGAAGGAAGCTATGGCAGCTGCAACATAAGTAAGTGCTGCTGCATCTAAGACTTTTTTTGCTTGTGGAACTTCAGTAGCAGTCAAGATATGCTGATCTCTTAGAATAACAATTGCTCGGTTAGAAGCATTAAATTCAACAGGCAAAGTGACCAGCTGAAAAAGAAGCGCTACAGAAAAGAAAATGATTCCAAGATTAATCAGTGTTTGGTTATAACCGAAAATAACACCTAATAAAATCATTGGAAACGAAATTTTTTGCCCAAAGTTTGTTGCTGGAACTAAAGCGCTTCTTATTTTTAACGGGATATAGCTCTTTTGATCTTGAATAGCATGGCCGACTTCATGAGCCGCAACACCAATAGCTGCTACAGATTTTGAATGACGTGTGGCATCTGAAAGACGTAAAATATCTGTGCTTGAATCGTAATGGTCGGTTAAATCTCCTTTGACAGCCTCTATTTTCACATGCTGTAGCCCTGCATTATCTAAAATAAGACGAGAAACCTCGCTAGCAGTATATCCTTTTGAATTAGTTACATGGCTATACTTTTCGTACGTACTTCTGACATAGGAACTAGCAATTCCTGATAATATGACTCCAATGATAATTAAGAAATACGTTTGATCAAAGAAAAACATCATCGTTTCCACCTTTCTACATTTCTTTTGATTAGTATAACATAAGCAGTTAATACAGGAAGTTAAGATGTTTATAATACTCTTTTGAACTACAAAAAAATCAGTAGTTGAAAGAATGAAATAGAAAGCACTTATACTTTGCTAAAAAAAATAGTGAAAGTTATAATCAATTTTATAAAGGCAAACAAAATTTTCTTATTTCTAGTAATCGCTTCAAGTCGGAGAGGATGGATGAAAGATGGAGAGAAAGCAACAACTTAAAGAACCCTTTTTTGCTCAAAATGAAGAAACAGTTTTGAAAAAGTTAGAAACAAACGAAAAAGGTCTTACGTCGAGTGAAGCTGAAAAACGATTAGCTGAATATGGACCAAATGAACTGGACCAAGGCAAATCCAAAAGCATCGTTGTCAAATTTTTAGAACAATTCAAAGATTTTATGATAGTAGTCTTACTGGCAGCGGCTCTTATTTCTGCTATTTTTGGTGATGTTACAGATGCAATTATTATTTTAGTCGTTGTTGTTTTAAATGCTATATTAGGGGTTTATCAAGAAGCAAAAGCAGAAGAAGCTATTGATGCTTTGAAAAAAATGTCTTCCCCGGAAGCACGAGTTAAACGAGATGGCAATGTTGTTTTATTGAAAAGTCATTTATTAGTTCCAGGAGATATTTTGTTATTAGAAGCTGGTGACGTTGTAGCCGCAGATGTGAGGTTAATTGAGGTAGCTTCAATAAAAATAGAAGAATCAGCACTAACCGGGGAGTCAGAAGCAGTAGAAAAATATATCAAGGTGATTGAAAATGAGAAAGCTGGAATTGGGGATCGAGACAATATGGCTTTCATGAACAGCAATGTTACCTATGGACGAGGGGAAGGAATCGTTGTTGGGACCGGTATGAATACAGAAGTTGGGAAAATTGCGGATATGTTAGCAAGCTCTGAAGAAACCATAACACCATTGCAAGAAAATTTAAATCGTTTAGGAAAATACTTAACGATTGTGATTTTAATTGTTGCTGTCGTCATGTTTGGTGTAGGTATGTACAACGGTCGTGAATGGTTAGATATGTTGTTAACGTCGATTTCATTAGCGGTAGCTGCGATACCAGAAGGACTGCCAGCCATTGTAACGATTATTTTAGCTTTAGGAACGCAAAAAATGGCAAAGCGCAAAGCACTGATCAGAAATTTGCCAGCTGTTGAGACTTTAGGCAGTACCGATATTATTTGTACAGATAAGACGGGAACATTAACTATGAATAAAATGACGATTGAAAAAGTTTATGTCAATGGAGCAATACAAACGGTCGAAGACGAAATTGATTTACGAACTCCAGTTGTTCGAGTGATGACATATAGTAATGATACACAGATTGCAGATGATGGAACATTAATTGGTGATCCGACAGAAACAGCAATGGTTCAATACGCTATAGACAAAGGAATGAACGTTAAAGAAGAATTGGCCAAAGAGCCGCGGATGGCTGAAGTTCCTTTTGAGTCAGATCGTAAATTGATGTCAACGATTCATCAGCTACCGGATGGGAAAATTTTTATTGGGACAAAAGGAGCACCGGATGAACTGCTGAAAAGATGTACGCAAATAGATAATAAAGGGGAAATAACAGTACTAGACGAAAAAACTAAACATGTGCTGTTAGATATAAATCACGATTTAGCAACTCAAGCTTTAAGGGTGCTAGCAATGGCTTATAAAATTGTGGATCAAGTGCCAACGGATCTAACCACACAGGGAGTTGAACAAGGACTCATTTTTGCGGGACTGACTGGAATGATCGATCCAGAAAGGGCAGAAGCAAAAGATGCTGTTAGAGTAGCAAGAGAAGCAGGAATACGTCCTGTAATGATTACTGGAGATCATAGAGATACTGCAGAAGCGATTGCACGTCGTTTGGGTATTTTAAAGGAAGATCAACAAGGTGGTATATTGACGGGCGCTGAGTTAGATCAAATAGAAGATACTGATTTTGCAACTAGAGTAAAAGATTATTCTGTATATGCCAGAGTATCACCTGAACATAAAGTACGAATTATTAAAGCTTGGCAAAAAGCAGGGAAGATAGTGGCTATGACAGGTGATGGCGTTAATGATGCACCGGCGCTTAAAACAGCTGACATCGGAATTGGAATGGGAATTACAGGTACAGAAGTTTCAAAAGGCGCAAGTGACATGGTTTTAGCAGATGATAATTTTTCAACCATTGTCGTTTCAGTAGAAGAAGGACGTAAGGTGTTCTCAAATATTCAAAAAGCGATTCAATTTTTGCTATCGGCTAACTTAGGAGAAGTCCTTACGTTATTTATTGCTACATTACTAGGATGGAGTATCTTAGCTCCTGTTCATATTTTATGGATCAATCTTGTGACCGATACATTTCCAGCTATTGCATTAGGTTTAGAGCCTGCGGAAGCGGATGCGATGAAAAAACCACCAAGAGGAAGAAAAGCAACGTTCTTTTCAAATGGTGTTTTACCTAGCTTGATTTACCAAGGGATTTTTGAAGGTGGAATTACTTTATTTGTTTATTGGTGGGCAACGCATTACCCAGCACATCCAAATGATCTTGACTTGATTCATGCAGATGCATTAACCATGGCATTCGCTACTTTAGGGTTGCTTCAATTGTTCCATGCATTTAATGTTAAATCGATTGAAAAATCGTTATTTACGGTTGGATTTTTCAAAAATAAAACTTTCAACTTGGCTATTTTAGTATCAGCGGCATTGTTAAGTGTAGTCATTTTGATCCCAGGCTTAAATGATGCGTTCAGTGTATCACCATTGAACGTTAATCAGTGGCTGTTAGTATTAGGAGCAGCTTTTTCAATTATTCCTTTAGTAGAAATAGTGAAATTCTTTATACGGAAGGTTGCTAATAATAAAAAGTAACGAATGATCATCAATTGGATATTTTGGAAAGCATCCCTGAAGATTAAGGGATGCTTTTTTTATAGATTTGCTATTATTTAAAAAAATAAATTGTACTGAATAAAAAGTCGTGTTATTATTTTTTTAAATAGCAAGTGCTCGCTTTATACGAAAATGAATTTAAAAGTCTAAATAGCTTAATACAGAAAAGAGGGTTATGCGTATGAAAAAAGTAAGAATCTTACCGTTACAGGATGAAAATCCAATAGTAATGGAAAGAATAAAATACAGTATTGCTTTTTTATTCGCTCTTACACTAGTCGGACTAGCGCTAAATTTCAATACACTTGAAGAAATTTGGTATGGAAGTCTTAAAATTCTTATTTCTCCAGCTAATTTAGTAACGGACTATTTTAAACTCGCAAATGTTGGTGCTGCACTTATTAATGCAGCATTGATGATCATAAAAAGTTTATTCATTATCCGTTCAACGAAAGTTCCGCTATCTGGTCCATTATTTGCTGCCATTTTTACGATAGCAGGATTTTCTTTATTTGGTAAAAATTTGTTTAATTCTATTCCGATAATTTTAGGTGTATTATTGTATGCTAAACTGACACGTACACCCTTTAAAAATTATTTGTTATCTGCTTTATATGGGACTGCTTTAGGTCCATTAGTGAGTGAGGTAGCATTTAATAGCGGATTTTCATTTTTTACAGGAATTTTTTTAGGTTGTGTAGCAGGAGCCATAGTGGGTCTGATTTTACCTCCTCTATCACGTCATTTTGCTAGTTTTCACAAAGGGTTTAGTCTTTACAATATTGGATTTACGGCTGGAATTATTGGCATGGCTTTTATTGCATTTTTTAGAGCTTACGGAATAGAAGTGGATACGGTTCATTTAGTGTCAAGTGGTTATAACCAACCTTTATCCATTTATCTTTATAGTTTATTTATTTTATTATTCAGTGGCGGACTTTATTTTAATGGTGGTTCGTTTTCCGGATACGGCAGTTTTTTGAAAGAAGATGGAAAAGGCGGATCAGATTTTATAGAGCACTATGGTTTAGGATTGACTTTAATAAATATGGCTTTGCTAGGTTTTCTGACCACTACGTTGGTTTTAGTTGTAAGAGGAGAATTAAACGGCCCAGTTATTGGAGGAATATTTACAGTAGTTGGTTTTGGAGCTTTTGGAAAACACGTGAAAAATGTTTTTCCTATTCTTTTAGGAGTATTGCTCGGAGGTTGGTTAACATCAACTGAATTAACAAGTACTAGTTTTTTACTTACAGCATTATTCGGAACAACTTTAGCACCTGTTAGCGGGCACTACGGAGTAATCGCAGGAGTTTTAGCAGGCAGTTTGCATATGGTTATTGTAACAAATATAAGTTATTTACACGCGGGTATGAACCTTTATAACAATGGCTTTTCAGGAGGATTTACAGCGGCTATAATCGTTCCATTATTAGAAGTTGTTTTCTTCCATAAAAACAATCGGAAAAATAAAGAACTAATAAAGCCTATAATTAATATTGAACCTATTGAAGATATCAAAAAGACCAAGTAATAATCTAGATAATACAATGTAAGTAAATTAAACGTTTCAAACTGATGAACCATTATTAGTTTGAAGCGTTTATTTTTGATAGATTTTTTTGTCATTCTTAAAGATGAAATCATAGATTATAAAGAGTTTTTTAGTGTGATTTTCCTGGATATTAATTTTCACTTGATTTCCTTACAAAAGTAAAGTAAAATTTATAGGTCACTGAAAATTTAAGGAAATTCCTTATTTTTTAGGGTAGTTACTTTGGACGGGGCTACTTGAGACCTTTAATCTTATGATGGATCTGTTTTCTTAATTTTATTAAGGAAGCAAAAAAGGGAGGATTTATTATGACAAATCTTTATATAGGTATTGTATTGGTATTATTTATTGCTGTACTTATTGGATTCTGGCAATTACAAAAAAAACACATAAAATTTTCAACACGTGTTTTTATTGCTTTAGGATCAGGTGTTTTATTTGGAGCTATTTTACAAGTGATCTTTGGCTCTGGTAGTGAAGTAACAACGCAATCGATCGAATGGATCGATATTGTTGGATCTGGTTACGTTAAATTTCTACAAATGTTGATCATGCCATTGATTTTTGTATCCATTGTAGGAGCTTTTACAAAAATTGAAGGGTCTAAAAACCTTGGTAAAATCAGTTTTAACGTATTAGCAACATTGCTTGCTACAACAGCAGTAGCGGCCTTAATAGGGATAGCTAGTGTAATGGTGTTTAACTTAGACGGAGCAGAATTTAGTCAAGGTACTGCTGAAACTGCACGAATTGCAGAATTAAGTGAAAGAGAAGCACAAGTAGCAGATTTAAGTATTCCTGAACAAATTTTAGAATTTATTCCTGTTAATTTCTTTGCGGATCTATCTAATTCTCGCTCTACAAGTACAATCGCTGTTGTTATCTTTTCAGCTTTTGTCGGCATAGCGTACTTAGGTGTTCATAAAAAAGATCCAGAAGCTGGAGAATTTTTTGCTAAACTAATTAGAAGTTTATATGCTATTGTCATGCGTATTGTTACACTAGTATTGCGTTTAACACCATATGGAATTTTTGCATTGATGACTAAAGCATTAGCGACGAGTGATTTTAATGCATTGCTTAACCTAGGTGTATTTGTAATTGCTTCATATGCAGCAATTATTGTTATGTTCATCATTCATATGATTATTTTGATTGGTTTAAAAGTAAACCCTATTCAATACTTGAAAAAGACTTTTACAGTATTAAGTTTTGCATTTACTGCACGTTCTAGTGCGGGAGCATTACCTTTAAATATTGAAACACAAACAAAAGCATTAGGTGTGGATGAAGCTTCTGCGAATTTCTCTGGAACGTTCGGCTTGTCTATCGGACAAAACGGTTGTGCAGGTATTTATCCAGCAATGTTGGCAGCTATTGTAGCGCCAGCAGCCGGTATAGATGTTTTTAGTCCAGCGTATATTCTTACAATCATGGCTGTCGTTACAATTAGTTCATTTGGTGTTGCTGGTGTAGGTGGCGGAGCAACATTTGCTGCGTTAATTGTATTAGGATCATTAAACTTACCTGTAGCAATTGTCGGATTAGTTATTTCCGTAGAGCCTATTATCGATATGGGTCGTACTATGTTAAATGTAAATGACAGTATCATAGCTGGTATTGTTTCATCTAAACGATTAAAAACATTTGATGAAGCGATTTTCAACGATGACTCTGCAGTTGTAAAGTCTGATATCTAAATTCATAATAAACCAAAAAGCACCCAAGAATTCTATTGGGTGCTTTTTGGTTTGTTTTTATAATTTTTTACGTATTCCATGTATAAAGGCTTTCGTTTAGGTTTATTGATTAAACAGATGCCGAAGAAGAATCTATTTGACCAATAAAATAGATTTATTGATTAAATAAGCACCAAATAAGTTTCTGTTTGACTAATAAAGTAGGTTTATTGATTAAATGAGTATCAAAATAAGTTTTCATTTGACTAATAATACAAACCTATCGATCAAACTTGCCTAAACTATTTTTGATTCTAACGGAAGTTGTTCTATCAGGATGGTTAAGAAACTCAACAACTTCTGAGTTTCTACAAAGTACCATAGGAATACTAAGTTTTATTCCATTAGCTAAGCAAAAAAATATTTTGAACGACCAATACTATTCGACATAAAGTTACTTTTTAAAATTATTCGTATCTTAAGGCTTCTATTGGATCTAACTTTGCTGCTTTTCGAGCTGGGTAGATACCAAAGAATATCCCAACAGCAGTAGAGAAAAGGAGTACTAAAATAACAGAACCTAAAGTGATATTAGGTACAATATCTAAGGCGTTGGAAATACCATTTGCAAGAAGTATACCCAATACAAGTCCAATGATTCCGCCAATCAAAGTTAAGATGACGGCTTCCATTAAGAATTGGAAAAGAATTGTATTAGTTGTAGCACCTAAAGCTTTTCTTGTTCCGATTTCCCGCGTGCGTTCGGTCACGGATACCAGCATAATATTCATAACACCGATTCCGCCTACTAATAAAGCAATGGCTGCGACGGCAGCTATAAAGTTGACGAATAAACCTAATACAGAATCGACTTGATCTAAAGCTTGTAAAAAATTAGTTGCTGTATAGTAATCATCACCTACAAAGTCATGTCTGGTTTCTAATAAACGAACCATACGATTAGAGACAGATTCTATCGCGTCCTTATCCGTTACTTGAACCGTTAAACTATTGATAACAGCTACAGCAGGATTTAACTTTTCCATTGTTGTAAGGGGAAGTGCTAAGGATAAAGGCATTTGACTTAGGTCAAATGATCCTTGTAATTCTTGAAAGGTTCCCTCTACGATTCCTATGATTTTTAAGTTCAACACGTTTCCTGTATTTCCAATCAGCTGGATCGTTTCACCAATAACGTCTTGGCGGCCATTGAATAGAGCTGTAGCGGTATCTTCGCTGATTACAACGACTTCTTTTGCATCCTCATAATCATTTTGATTGAAATACCGACCAGCAACAATAGTGCTTTCCATTGACTGGTTTGTGTATTGCAAATCTGGTGTACCACTAAAGGCTAAAGCTGAACGGTTTTCAAAATCAGACCTCACAGTAGTATTCGCTGTATTATCTGGAGAGATACGTGTGATTTCTGGAATGGAACTTTTTAGAGCTTCAATATCTGCATCTGTAATTGTTGCATCAAAAGATGCTTCATCGCTGACGGACAACGAAATAGTAGATGCGCCAAAATCATTAAACGTTTTTGTGATCTCTGAAGTTGCACCATTTCCTACAGCTAGGATAGCGATAACAGCAGCAATTCCTATAATAATGCCTAACATCGTTAAAATAGAGCGTAATTTATTTGAAAAGATACTATCGACGGCCATTTTAAAATTTTCATGAATATTCATGCCGAAATTCCTTTCTACATTAATTTGTTCTGCTGCAGCTGATCGTTTACTAATGCGCCGTCTCTAAATGTAACAATTCGTTTAGTGTACAACGCTACTTCAGGCTCATGAGTGACCATCACGATGGTTGTTCCTTCAGCATTTAACTCTTGAAAAATACGCATGATATCAACAGTTGTTTTAGAATCAAGATTTCCAGTAGGTTCATCCGCCATCAAAACAGAAGGTTCATTTACGATTGCTCGAGCAATGGCAACACGTTGTTTTTGACCACCAGAAATTTCGTTTGGCTTATGCTTGACGCGATTGCTTAATCCAACTCGTTCTAAGGCCGCTAAAGCACGTTCTTTCCTTTCTTTCGGTTTTACGCCCGCATAGACTAAAGGCAACGCAACATTTTCTAAAACGGACATCCGAGGCATTAAATTAAAGGATTGAAAGACAAAACCAATTTCTTTGTTCCGAACTTTTGCACTTTCATTGTCGGTTAAATCGCTGACATTTTGTCCATTCAGTATATAAGTACCTGAATCAAAACGGTCTAATAAACCTATTATGTTCATTAAAGTTGATTTGCCAGATCCACTAGGACCCATTATTGCTGTAAATTCACCAGCCATTATTTCCAGAGAAATAGAGTCCAAAGCTACCAAAGTTTCCGAACCGGTTGTATAGGTCTTAACAATATCTTTAACCTGAATCATAGTAGAACTCCTTTCTAGTCAATGGTCACTTTGGTACCATCTTGAATTGTATCATCTGGTGATAACACAATGCTTTGATCTAAAGTCAATCCATCTGTTACTTCTACATGAGTAGTGGATTGAATACCTGTTTCTATTGTTGTAGCAATGGCTTGTCCATTCTCTACAACATAAACATAGGGTTTATTGTCTGCGTCGTACATTAAAGATTCTATGGGAATGGCCAAAACGTTTTCTGCGGTATTGGTTATGATATCAACATCAATATCGAAACCTACAAATAAATTCTCTGGTGGTGTATCAAAGGAAATAATAGATTTTAAAGTAGCAGCAGGTGTACCCGTTTGATTGGTTATGGTAGTAGCGATAGGATCAAGTTGAGAGACAGTTCCATTAAATACATCTTCTCCAGAAGTCAAAAGCGCAACTTGACCTTCTTTAACAAGTTGAGCATCTGATTTGCTGAGATCAACCACAACTTGTAGATTAGTCAAATTAGCTAGTGAAATAGCTGGATCGCCACTTTGACTGCTAAGATCTATTTGGTTGTCTCGTGCATTAACAGATGTAACGGTTCCGCTGAATTCAGCAGTTTGATTTGTTCCATCGCTATATGAAATGAGGACATCACCCTCCTCAACGGCATCGCCAACACTTACAGATACCTCTTGGACCATACCTTGGCCAAAGACAGACTGAGTTTGAGCAGATTCAATTAATCCAGTTGTGTTTAACCGTTCTTCAATTGATTCTTGTGTTACTTTTGCTGTTTGTACCTTTATCATTTCATCTGTCGTATTGGATTCTGTGACACTGTAAATAATAAATGCTAAGACCGCGATTGCTGCAACTATTCCAAGTCCTTTTTTCCAATTCATAGCAACTCGTCATCCCTTCAGTAGTGTGATTTGTATTGGTAACCTCTCGTTCATTTATAAGGATTATTATAAGGATTATTATTTTTATAGTCTAGACTAATGGCTTATATAAAAAAAGATGGTAAACCATTATTTTATAAAAATAATCCGACAACTGGTATAATAATGAAAAGTCCTAATGAGGTGTTGGATGATGAAGAGAGAACTGTTTGCAATTGGAGATGTTCATGGTCAAATTACACTGTTCCAACAAATGCTAACAAACTGGAATGAAGAAACACAGCAGTTGCTTTTGATTGGTGATTTAGGAGACCGGGGAGAGAACCCAAAAGACTGTTTCATATTGGCACAATCACTTGTAGAAAAAAAAGACGCCATTTACTTAAAAGGAAATCATGAAGACATGTTATTAGCTTTTTTGAAACATCCTGAACAGAACTATGATTTGTATTGTTTGAACGGTGGGATGAAAACTCTTGAAACTTTCTTGCATCCGGGGTTAGATGCGGAATATTCGCCTACAGAAATCGTGATGTTTTTAAATAGTCGATACCCTACCTTGCAACCATTCCTTGAGTCATTGCCTCTTTACTATGAATGGGGACGTTTTTTATTTGTTCATGCAGGAGTTGACTTATCAAAAAGTGACTGGCATCAAACATCTAGTGAAGATTATGTCTGGATTCGAGATGTATTTCATAAAGCGAAAAATACTACCGGAAAGATCATTGTATTTGGCCATACGATTACACCATTTTTATATGGAGACAATCAAACGACTGATTTATGGATAAAAGATAACAAAATAGGAATAGATGGAGGAGCTGTATACGGTGGTGCACTTCATGGGGTACTATTTAATGAAAAAGAATTAGTTAGAGATATCAAATTAGACAATAAAGGTTACGTCTGGGATGGATTGACATAACTGTAGACTAAACAAAATGGGGTTTAAAGGAGAGAGAAGATGATACTTTTTGAAAATGTTTCTAAAGAATATGAAAAAGGAAAACCCGTAGTATCAAATATAAATTTAGAAATAAAAGCTGGGGAATTTTTCGTGCTTATTGGACCCAGTGGTAGCGGGAAAACAACAACTTTAAAAATGATTAATCGATTGATTTCGTTAACGTCTGGTTTTATTCGGATAGAGGGCAAACCAATCAGCGACTATAATTTGCAAGAGCTACGATGGAATATCGGGTATGTCCTGCAGCAAATCGCTCTGTTTCCGAATATGACGGTTGAAGAAAACATTACACTTGTACCTGAAATGAAGAAATGGTCTAAAGAAGATATGCAAGAAAGAGTGACTGAACTTCTTTCGAGTGTTGATCTAGATCCAGATGTTTATCGAAAGCGTAAAACTTCTGAGCTTTCAGGCGGAGAGCAACAAAGAATTGGCGTTATCCGAGCGTTAGCAGCTAACCCTGATATCATTCTAATGGATGAACCCTTTAGTGCTTTAGATCCTATCAGTAAACGTAATTTACAAAAAGATGTGGCTAAGCTGCAAAAAAAATTGAATAAGACGATTGTTTTTGTAACACATGATATGCAAGAAGCATTGGCTTTAGGAGATCGCATCTGTTTAATGAATAACGGGAAAATAGAACAAATAGGAACGCCAGATGAGATTCGGAAACACCCCAAAAATGATTTTGTTCGGAACTTTTTACAGATGGGAATTAGTGAGTTGAAAGAGCCGCCAACAATTCAACATCTCATAGAAGCAGGACAAATAGAACTTGATGAAATTATTGAAGAGGCGAAGATCTATTTATCTCCTGAGGATACGATTGATGCATTGGTGGTCGCTTTAGCTAAAGAAGATTTTGTGATCATCAAAGAAACTAACGGCCAGAAGATAGGCAAGATTACAAAGCAACAACTGCTCAATTATTTGGCACAAGAAATCGATGTTGAACAAGAAAGAGTGGTGAACTAGTATGAATGAATTTATTGCCACTTTTCAAGAACGAAAAAGTGATTTATTAACAGCTTTGATTGAACATATGCAACTGTCATTTATTTCATTATTTATAGCGGTAATTATAGCAATTCCACTAGCTATTTACTTAACTAAGCATAAAAAATCAGCAACTGTTATGATCCAAATTACGTCTATTTTTCAAACCATTCCATCGCTAGCCCTTTTAGGATTAATGATTCCCTTAGTAGGAATAGGATCTGTACCCGCTATTATAGCGTTGGTTCTTTACGCTTTATTGCCTATTCTAAGAAATGCCTACACTGGAATAATGGAAGTAGATCCATCACTAATTGAAGCAGCAGATGCAATGGGAATGAATCGATGGAGAAAGCTCGCTAAAGTGCAGATTCCGCTTGCTATGCCCATCATCATGGCAGGAATTCGAAATGCAATGGTCTTGATCATTGGAACTGGGACTATTGCGGCTTTAATTGGAGCCGGTGGATTAGGAAGCCTTATTTTATTAGGAATCGATCGCGGAAATAACTACCTGATTTTATTAGGAGCGATCCCTGCTGCTTTATTAGCAATTTTCTTTGATTACCTTTTGAGCATATTTGAAAAAATCTCGTTTAAGAAAACAGTGACTACACTAGGCATACTTAGTATTCTTATTTTAGGGTTACTGGTTGCACCGCTTTTGATGAAAGACAAAGAGGAACTGGTTATTGCCGGGAAATTAGGTGCAGAACCCGAAATTATTATGAATATGTATAAATACTTGATTGAAGATGAAACAGATGTGGCTGTCACATTAGAGCCGAATATGGGGAAAACCACTTTTGTGTTCAATGCATTAGAATCAGGAGATATTGATATTTACACAGAATATACAGGAACAATTCTGGCAACATTTTTAAATGAAGAATTGACGTCAACAAATGAACAAGATGTTTACCAACAAGCTAGAGATGGTTTAGCAGATCAGTATAATATGACTTTATTGGAACCAATGGCATTTAATAATACCTATACGCTTGCGGTTACTTCAGAACTAGCAGAAGAATACCAGCTTGAAACCATTTCAGATTTGGTCCCAATTGCAGAAGAAATTAAAGCCGGTTTTACTTTAGAATTTTCTGATCGTCAAGATGGGTATCTAGGGATCCAAGATTTATATGGATTGAGTTTTGGAGAGGTTCAAACAATGGAACCAAAACTTCGCTATTCAGCAATTGAAACAGGAGATATCAATTTAGTAGATGCGTATTCAACGGATAGCGAACTTGCTCAATATGATCTAGTTGTTTTGGAAGATGATCGCGGATTATTTCCACCTTATCAAGGAGCTCCGTTACTATTGAACGAAACGCTAGAGGAGTTTCCGGAAATTGAAGACAGTTTAAATCAATTATCTGGAAAAATTACGGATGCAGAAATGCGTGAAATGAATTATGCTGTAAATGTAACTGGAGCTAGTGCAAGTGATGTCGCGCTAAAATATTTAACTGAAAAAGGCTTGCTAAAAGACTGAAAAGCTTTTACACGGGTAGGGTAAGAAGAGAAAGATAAAATATTTGTACAAGATGCAATAAAGGAGATTTTTATGAAAATTGGTGTGCTATCAGATCTACACATTGATACCAATAAGAAAAAATTAAATGGAACAGAAACGTTTGCGAACATTATTGTCAAACAAATTAACCACCAAAACATCGATGTCCTATTAATTGCTGGGGATATCAGTAGCGATTATTTAGTGTCTCAACAATTTATAGATGAAGTCACAGACAAAAGTGGTATTCCTATTTTATTTGTCCCAGGAAATCATGACTTTTGGTCATTAAGAAATGGAGAAACAGATACAAAAAAAATCTACCGGTTTTTTGAGAACCAACCAGATAGTTTATTGAACAAACCGTATATTTTGAATGACGAATGGGCAGTGGTTGGTAATGGCGGTTGGTATGATTATGGCTACGCGAATCAGGGGAAATACACTAAGTCAGAATTCGATGATATGAAATTGAGAGTTGGTGTATGGCAAGATAAACGTTATGTCCATTGGGGAGAAGGCAATAAACAAGTTGCCCAATGGATGTTAGATAAGTTAGAAGCTGATCTTCAATCTGTTGGAAACCGAAAAGTTATCTTGATGACTCATGTTGTTACTCATCCGAAATTTGTTGTGTCATTGCCACATAAAATATATGATTATTTTAATGCTTTTCTAGGAAGCTCTTCTTATGAAAAGCTGTATAAAAACTACCCAATTGTTTATAGTATTATGGGTCATGTCCATTTCAGAAAAACCTTAGTAGAGGACCAAGTGAATTATATTTGTGCTTGTTTGGGAGGCTCGAAACACTGGCTGACCAAAGATCCGGAAGCAGAAGTAGTAAATGCACTACTGACATTTCAATTGCCAGAAAGAACGAAGTAACTAAAAGTGAGCTAAGTATGCAAAAAGGTTAAACTCTTTTTGCATACTTTTTTGTTTAGTTAATAAATTACAGTTGTATTTAAGAGGAGTTTGGTTAGCCTCATATGTTTATGGTAAAATAGTTAAGTAAAGTGGAACGAGAGAGGAAGAAATACATGATGGAAACAAACGAATCAATTGTAATAGATTTATTAAAAAATGAATTAAAAAGCTACTCTAAAAAGCAGATAACAACAGTCTTAGATCTATTGGCTGAAGGGAATACAGTCCCATTTATAGCTCGATACCGGAAAGAAATGACCGATACGCTGGATGAAGTCCAAATACGCGAAATAGAAGAACGTCATCAATACTTAACAAATTTAGAAAAGCGTAAAAATGACGTTTTAAGAAGTATTGGAGAACAAGAAAAATTAACACCAGAACTTGAAGGTAAAATTAAAAAAGCGACAAAAATGCAGTTAGTGGAAGATTTGTATCGTCCATTCAAACAAAAACGACGTACAAAAGCCACGATAGCTAAAGAAAGTGGCTTAGAACCTCTAGCACAATGGTTGTTGTCATTTCCAACGACCGATGTACAAGTGGAAGCTGAAAAATACGTCAATGAAGAACACAAAATTGCTACAGGTGAAGAGGCATTAGCTGGAGCACACGAAATTATTGCTGAACGAATTGGGGATGAACCAACTTACAGAACTTGGATTCGGGAATACAGTTCTAAAAATGGGGCAATCAAAGCTAAAGTTAAAAATGCTGATAAAGATGAAAAAGGAACTTTTGAAATGTACTATGACTACAGCGAACCGTTGACAAAAGTTGCATCTCATCGTATTTTAGCGATGAATCGCGGAGAAAAAGAAGATATCTTAAAAGTTTCTTTTGATTTGAACGAACAAAAAATTCATGAGTATTTGGAAAAACAATTAATTGAGCAGTCTAATTCCACTGCGGTTCCTTTTATAAAAGCAGCTTTTGAAGATAGTTATAAACGGTTCATCGGACCATCTATTGAACGTGAGATCCGTGCAGAATTAACAGAAAAAGCTGGAGAACAAGCCATTCATATTTTTGGAGAAAATCTACGTAATTTATTACTACAAGCCCCACTAAAGGGTAAGATTGTTTTAGGATTAGATCCGGCTTACCGTACAGGTTGTAAACTCGCGGTTATTGATCCGACAGGGAAGGTGCTTGCGATTGATGTGATTTATCCACACAAACCAGCAGGTGCAGCTGCACGTGCTGAAGCCGCAGTTAAATTCAAAAAATTGATTGACTCGTATCAAGTTGAAATGATCGCAATTGGAAACGGAACAGCTAGCCGTGAATCTGAAACCTTTGTTTCGGAAAACTTAAAAGAAATGGAACGACAAGTTTTCTACGTGATTGTAAATGAAGCGGGTGCATCTGTTTACTCAGCAAGTAAGACAGCTCGTGAAGAGTTCCCTGATCTGCAAGTTGAGCAAAGAAGTGCGGTTAGCATTGCCCGCAGATTGCAAGATCCTTTAGCTGAACTTGTAAAAATTGACCCTAAATCAGTTGGTGTTGGTCAATACCAACATGATGTTTCTCAAAAACGCTTGGAAGAACGCTTGGATTTTGTTGTAGAAACGGCAGTTAACCAAGTGGGTGTAAATGTAAACACTGCAAGTACACCTTTATTGCAACACGTTGCTGGATTAAATAAAACAACAGCTACCAATGTTGTGGCTTACCGTGAAGACAATGGTCGCTTTGAAAGTCGTGCTCAATTGAAAAAAGTTGCTCGCTTAGGCCCTAAAGCTTATGAACAAGCTGTAGGATTCTTACGCATCATTGACGGAAAAAATGTCTTAGACAATACAGGTATTCATCCAGAAACCTATAAAGAGGCAAAACAAATTTTAGAATTAGCTGGATTAACTTTATCAGATGTTGGGAGTCTAGAAGCCAAGAAAGTTTTGGAGAAAATGGACGTAGCAGCATTGGCTGAGCAAGTTGGTTTAGGTAAAGAAACTGTAAAAGATATGCTACAGGCATTGTCAAAACCTGGCCGTGACTTAAGAGATGAAATGTCAGCTCCGTTATTGCGTACAGATGTTTTAAGCATGGAAGATTTAATACCGGGTATGGAATTAGAAGGAACGGTTAGAAATGTGGTTGATTTTGGAGCATTTGTAGATGTCGGAGTCAAACAAGATGGAATGGTTCATATTTCTAAATTAAGCAAAGGCTACATTCAACATCCAACAAATGTTGTTTCTGTAGGCGATGTTGTGACGGTTTGGGTTGATAGTGTGGATCTGAAAAAAGGTCGAATCGCCTTAACAATGTTGAAACCAAAAGAATAAGTGATATATTTTAGCATAAATATTCGTATATAGAGAAGAGGCTGGGATTTTTTCCCATCCTCTTTTTTCGTAACGGCTTTTAGTTGTGAGACAACGTATAAACTTGTAAAATAAACCATAAGTAAACAGATTAGGAAGCAAAATGAAAATTGGAAAAGGAAGAGTAAGTTATGAATCAAGCGGAACTACAAACCTTAGTGGAAAAGACCTCACATGATTTTTTTGGGTTACCTTTTCAACATGAAGCAGTATTTAATCCTCGTTTGCGCACAACTGGAGGACGCTATCATCTAAAATCCCATAATCTAGATTTTAATCTAAGGATTTTAGAAGCTTTTGGATTGGAAGAATTTTTAGGAGTGATCAAGCATGAATTATGCCATTACCATTTGCATTTATCAGATGCTGGTTTTCAACACAAAGACAAAGAATTCAAACAATTGTTAACAGCTGTTGGTGGATCAAGATTTGTAAAATCGTTAAGCAAACCTCAGGCAGTAAAGAAAAAACTACTTTACAAATGCCAAGGATGTTCTCAAGTGATTTACCGACAGCGCAAAGTTAATACACAGAAATATGTTTGTGGTCAATGTAGAGGTAAATTAGTGTATATTGAGATTCAATAGGAAACGAGCGGACCTTAGGAGGGAAGAGAATGAATCAAGAGCAAGCGATCCAGCAAAAATTAACGGCTATTTTTCCAATGTACGAAAGTCCAATGCAAAAACAACGAGCAATTAAGCAAACGGAAGACTTGTTTCGTACGTTAACTGGCAGATTGGCTGAACCTAAAATGAATGGCCTAAAGATAAATGGCCCCAGTAGGACTAAGACTGACTTTACTACAGAAAGACCTGTCTTGGTCGATCAAAATGGAAAAGTTTCTCCACTTTGGAAAATAGTATTAGACTATGAAATGACTTGGTTGGAAAATAAATTAACGACTGTTTCAGTAGTTGATTATGGGGCAATCGGAGATGGTAAATTAGATTGTACAAAAGCTTTTAAAAAAGCACTTTCCTCCGGGTATAGACGTGTCCTCGTACCACCAGGCAAATATGTCGTTAGAGGAATTGAGCTCCCTTCTTGTACAGAATTGATTGGAAGTGGCATAGACGAAACTGTTCTCATTTTGCATAAAGATGCTCCTAAAAAAACACGATTGATCACAAATAAACACTATTTAAATGGAAATCATCACATTCGTATTGAAGGAATGAGTTTAGACTGGAACGTTGCAAGATTGAAGGGGCATGAAAAAACAGCTAGTGGTGGGACATTTTCCAGTGGCATTACCTTAGCTCACGTTAAGTATGCACTCGTTCGTAATGTGAAAATCAGTGACCCAGGACTGCATGGCATTGATGTCACATCTCCAGTATACAATTATCTTGGAGATGGTCTTAGAGCAAGAGGTGGTAGTGAGTATATCTGGATAGACCAAATTGAAGCCAGTGGTTTTGGCGATGATGGGATAACGACTCACCATAGTGATTATATATTCATCTCTAACTCTTATGCTCATCATCCTAGTGGTCGTGCTCATAAAAAGGGCTATTCAAACTCAAATGGAATTGAGATCGATGACGGTTCACAACATGTCACCTTGACGAATAACCATACGGCTTTTTGTTTTGGAGGAGTCGAAATAAAAGCACATGAAACAAGCTCTGCAGCCTCCGATACCCAAATCATTGGCCATTTTTCGGACCACGATAACCGCTCATACAATTTTAGACACATTGGTCACCACCAAGCAGAAGAGTCGTATTCTATGTCAGCATTTGGTATACGGGCAACCTTTCTTGCAGCTTGCTACCCTCAAGTGACAAAGTTGTATACAGCCTCGACTCCAAGAGCGCTAGTAGTATCAGCTTATCAAAAAGTAGCGATCCATCATTTTTTCACAATAACAAAACTTGAAAATCGTTTAGATAAAATTGCTTTATCTGTTCAATACCGTGCAGGAGAAGTAGCCATCAAAGAAATTCGATTAAAAAATTATGAAGGAGCTAAAAAACCTATTCGTCTCGGGAAAGAAACTGGACGGGTATATATAGATGATGGAAATGAATGAGATAAAATGTTGAAACCATCTTTTTTTTCAAGCTTTTATGGTATGATAAAAAGGAAAAAATGAGAGTTAGGGGAAGAGTAATGAATACGATATATCCAGATGACAGTTGGGCATTACACACTGATCTATACCAAATAAATATGATGAAAACGTATTGGGAACTCGGAAAAGCAGATTCACATGCGGTTTTTGAATCCTATTTTAGAAGCAACCCTTTTAATAGTGGGTATGCTATTTTTGCTGGCTTAGAACGCATTGTACAGTACATTCAAAAATTAAAGTTTACATCAAGTGACATTGATTACTTAAGAAGTTTAAACACATACCCAGAAGGATTTTTAGATTATTTAAAAGATTTTAAATTCAAAGGAACAATTCGTTCGATGGTTGAAGGAGAAGTTGTTTTTGCAGGTGAACCGCTTATTCAAGTAGAAGGTCCTTTAGCAGATTGCCAACTAGTTGAAACAGCTATTTTAAATGTTTTGAATTATCAGACCTTGATTGCAACCAAAGCATCTAATATCAAATCAATTGTAAAAGATGAGCCTGTTTTAGAATTTGGTACACGAAGAGCACAGGAAATGGATGCGGCTATTTGGGGAACAAGAGCTGCTTTTATTGGAGGGTGCGACGCTACCAGCAATACACGTGCAGGCAAAATATTTGATATACCGGTGAGCGGAACACATGCACATTCATTAGTACAAGTTTACCGGAATGATTATGATGCATTCATAGCGTATGCTACGACACACAAAGATTGCGTTTTTCTCGTTGATACTTATGACACATTGAAATCGGGTGTGCCAAATGCTATACGAGTTGCAAGAGAACTTGGTGACAAAATCAACTTTTTAGGTGTGCGTATTGATAGTGGAGACATGGCATACATTTCAAAAAAAGTACGTCAACAACTTGATGATGCTGGATTTACTGAAGCAAAAATATATGCCTCAAATGATTTAGATGAAAAAACAATTTTAAATTTAAAAATGCAAGGTGCACGGATCGATGTTTGGGGTGTAGGAACCAAACTGATTACTGCTTATGATCAACCTGCTCTGGGAGCTGTTTACAAATTGGTTTCCATTGAAGATGAACAAGGCAATATGGTGGATACATTGAAACTTTCCAGTAATGCTGAAAAAGTTTCAACTCCTGGTAAAAAACAAGTATGGCGTATCACTAAGAATGATGATGGGAAGTCAGAAGGCGATTACATCACTCTTTGGGAAGAAAGACCCGATCAAAAGGAAGAATTGTTCATGTTCCATCCGGTACACACATATATTAATAAAACAGTAACGAATTTTAGTGCTAGACCTCTGCTGAAAGAAATTTTTGTAGATGGAAAATTAGTATATGATTTGCCAAAATTAACGGAAATTAAAACGTATGCTGAAGTCAGTCTAGGAATGCTTTGGGAAGAGTACAAACGCAGCTTGAATCCGGAAGCTTACCCAGTAGATTTATCTCAATCAGCGTATCATCATAAAATTAAGTCCATTGAAAAAGCACGTGATGACGTGAATAAAATGTCGAAAAAACCAATTATCTAACAGTAAAATAGTAAAAAAAAGAATCAGTTAATGATTCTTTTTTTGAAATTAGAAATATTAGAGCCGTAAAAAGAACTATGCTATACTACGTTTAACGATTAATCAAAGAGGAGAGGCTACAGTTATGTCAGATTTGAAAAACCAAATTATTGAGGAAATGCGTGTTCGTCCATCTATTGATCCAAAGGTTGAAGTGCGAAAAAGTGTGGATTTTCTAAAAGACTATTTGAAGAAACAGTCATTTTTAAAAACGCTAGTATTAGGTATTAGTGGAGGACAAGATTCTACATTAGTTGGGAAATTAAGCCAGTTGGCTATGACAGAATTGCGCGAAGAGACTGGAGACAATGATTATCAATTTATTGCTGTACGTCTTCCTTATGGCGAACAAGCAGACGAAAAAGATGCTATGGATGCAATAGCTTTTATTGAAGCGGATAAAGTAGTTAAAGTGAATGTAAAGCCTGGAGTAGATGCAACAGTAAAAACACTAGAAGATAGTGGGACATCTGTGAGTGATTTTGTAAAAGGAAATATCAAAGCTCGTCAACGTATGATTATTCAATATGCGATAGCTGGAAGTCATAATGGGACAGTAGTAGGTACGGATCATTCTGCGGAATCGGTTACTGGCTTTTTCACAAAATTTGGAGATGGCGGTACCGATATTAATCCTATCTTTAGATTAAACAAGCGTCAGGGAAAAGCTTTATTAGAAGAACTAGGGGCGCCTGAACATCTATACAAAAAAATCCCAACTGCTGATTTAGAAGAAAATAAACCTTCTTTACCAGATGAGAAAGCTTTGGGTGTCACTTACGATCAAATTGATGATTACTTAGAGGGTAAAGATGTGCCAGAAGAAGCAGCGCAAAAAATTGAAAATTGGTACGTGAAAACAGAACATAAACGTCATCTTCCAATCACTATTTTTGATGATTTTTGGAAATAAAAAAGAACCAGGAATATATGGAGATAGGAGACACTTAAAGGCTGGGAAATTTATTCCAGCTTTTTTCTGTTACAGACAACCATTATTCATTTATGACTGTTCAAAAATTAGATAAAGAGGTGAAAGTAGTGGAAATGGAAAAATTGTCACTTGTGGTTCCTTGTTACAATGAGGAGCAAACAATCCCCCTTTTTTTTGCTGCAGTTGAAAAAATCCGGCCAACCTTAGCAAATATAAGTATTGAATATATTTTTGTTAACGACGGTTCGAAAGACCAGACATTAACTGTGTTGAGAAAAATGGCATTAAAATACCCCGATGCTATCCGATATTTATCCTTTTCGCGAAATTTTGGAAAAGAAGCTGCATTATTTGCAGGACTGGAGCATGCTACGGGAGATTACGTAGCAGTAATGGATGTTGATTTGCAAGATCCTCCGGAACTATTGCCTCAGATGCTTAATCTTATACGTCAGGAAAAATATGATTGTGTAGGAACTAGAAGGGTAAGTCGAAAAGGTGAGCCGGCTATCCGGTCATTTTTAGCCAAAGAATTTTATCGGCTCATGAACCGCATTTCAGCGGTTGAATTTGTGGATGGAGCGCGTGATTACAGATTAATGACTCGTCAAATGGTCGAGGCCATTCTTTCCATGACGGAAGTTAACCGTTTTTCAAAAGGGATTTTTAGCTGGGTAGGATTTGATACAACTTATTTAGAGTATGAAAATAAAGAGCGTGCTGCCGGAAAAACGTCTTGGTCACTATGGTCCTTATTTAAATATTCGTTGGATGCAATTGTTGATTTTTCCGATATTCCATTGGCAATAGCTTCTTTTGTAGGATTATTTTCCTTTTTTATTGCCCTGTTCTTTATGGTCGTGATTGTTATCCGAACGGTTTTATTTGATGACCCAACAGCCGGCTGGCCTTCTTTAGTTACCATTATATTGGCTATTGGTGGATTGCAGCTATTTTGTTTAGGAATAGTAGGCAAATATTTAGGAAAAACCTATTTGGAATCAAAGAAAAGACCCATCTACATTTTGAAAGAAACCGACAAAAATAAAAAAAATTAACGACAAATCAAGAATTTTTTAGTGAAGGTGTATGAAATGAGAAAACTAAAAGGAAAACAAATGAGTTCGTCTACGTACCGCTATCCAACTGTTTTTAAAGAGTGTTTGAATACGGTCTTACTAGGTTTGATTGCTTCATTTATAGGAAATTTCTTATTGCAATTTTTTCAAAATCAATACAGTTTTTCTTTAGCCGTAAAATTTGCCTTTCAATGGCATACAGAGATGTTTTTAATAGGGGTATTTTTGCTGTTTACTATCTACTTATGGATAACAGCCATAGGTGGTTCGCGTTGGTTGAGTACCCTTACTCTGACAGTTGCGGTAGTCGCAACAGGTATAACGACACAACAAAAAATGGCTTTACGTGGCGAGCCTTTGTATCCATCTGACTTGACCATGATTCAAGAGTTGCCTTTTTTGATCCAAATGATCGATAGCAAGCTGCTTTTAGTCATCAGTATTTTTCTAATCAGTGCCATCATACTAAGCATATCTATTTTTATTAAGCATAAAAAGAGGTCAAAAACCTTTATTGATTCTAAACAAAAAAAATGGAATTGGTTTGTACGAGGCGTCACATTCATTGTGACAAGCGCTATTCTTTTTTATAGTCTAGGGTTTAATCAGCCGAGTAATTTGGTGAAAGCTGCTTATGACCGACATGCTTACTGGATTCCTTACAGTCAGCAAATGAATTATTACAACAATGGTTTCATAGGTGGATTTTTATATAACCTGGGTGTAGAAGCTATGACCAAACCAACAGGGTATTCAGAAGAACAAATAATAAAAATTGTTCAAGAATATGAAGAAAAAGCAGTTAAAGTAAATCAGACAAGATTAGCATCACTAAAAGACGTAAATATTATTTATGTCATGAATGAAAGTTTTTCAGATCCCACAGCTCTTGAAGGAGTTACCGTTTCAAAAGACCCGATTCCGAAGCTACGAGCATTAAAGGACACTTCCTTAAGTGGAACGATGTTATCTCAAGGTTATGGAGGTGGAACAGCTAATATCGAATTCGAAGCCTTAACGGGCTTGTCAATGGAGCCGATGACTGCTAGTTTAACAACTCCTTATACGCAATTGGTTTCTAGGATGAACGAGTTGCCATCAGTTGTTTCTTATCTGAATCAGCAGGGTCATGCCACAACGGCTATTCATCCGTATGATACAACGATGTATAAACGAAATGAAGTTTACCAAAAATTAGGGTTTAAAACGTTTTTGACGGAAACAACTATGGAGTTTGTGGGTAAAAAAGATCGGAATCCGTATATTTCAGATGAATCCGCTTATCAAGAAGTCTTGCAACAAATGAAAACAACACAAGAGCCTGATTTTATCCATCTGGTTACGATGCAGAACCATATGGTTTACAGCGGTAAATACCCTAATACAAACTATTCTGCTCAAGGGACAGGAAATGCTAGAGAAGCAGCCAATTACCTACAAGATCTAGCATATAGTGATGATGCATTAAATGAATTTTTAGAAACAATAGGTCAATCAACTGAAAAAACGATCGTTGTTTTTTGGGGAGACCACCTGCCAAGTTTTTATAATGAGACTGTAGTCGAAACGAATGGACGTTTAAAAATGCACCAAACGCCATTGCTCATCTATTCTAATTTTGCTGAAAACTACGATACAATGGGAACCATTAGTCCTATTTATTACATGAATCATATTTTAGACATTGCAAATGCTCAAGTTACTCCTTACCATGCTTTTTTAATGGAGTTGGAAGAGGCCTTGCCTGCTTTTGAAAAAGGGACATACCTTGAACGTGATTCAACAGTTGTAGCTGCAAAACGAGGAGACCTTTCAAAAAACACACAAGAGTTGTTAAAGATATACGATATGATTCAATACGATGTTACGGTAGGTGAAAATTATAGTAAAGCACATGATTTTTTTGAAGATTAAGTGCTTTACTTTTTTGCTTGCTTTTTTGGTCTATACCATTTATAATAATAAAAAAGAGCAAAGGAGAATACAAAATGGCTAATGTACTAATAAATGCAACTATTTACACAGGAAAAGAAAAAGTTGAAAATGCGTTTATTCGCTTTTCAGAAGAAATTTTAGCTGTAGGAAAAATGAGTGAGTATAAAAAAGAATCAACAGATCAAGAACAAGATGCTGCTGGAAAAATAATTTTACCAGGTTTTATTGATGTTCACAGTCATGGTGGTTATAGCTATGACAACATGGACAGCAGTGCAGATGAGATCAATCAGATGCTTCAAGAAATGTATAAAGAAGGCATCACTTCTTACTTTGCAACAACAATGACACAGTCTTATGAAGCAATTGATAAAGCACTTATCGCCATCAATGAAGCAGCTAGTAAAAATCCTGTGATTCAAGGAATTCATTTAGAAGGTCCATTTGTATCAAAAGAGTTTAAAGGAGCACAACCAGAAGAATTCATTCGCATACCAGATGCAAAACAAATGGAAAAATGGAATAAATTAAGTGGAAATCGTATTCGCTTAGTCACTTATGCTTCTGAAACTAGTGATGCGTCAGAATTTGAAGATTATTGTATGAATAATAACGTTGTTCTTTCAATCGGTCACAGCAATGCAACTAGAGCTCAGTTGATGGACTCTAAAGCCTCTCATATTACACATTTGTATAATGCACAAAGAGGGCTGCATCATCGCGAGCCAGGAGTAACAGGACATGCGTTTCTAGAAGACTCAATTTATACAGAAATGATTGTTGACGGCTATCATATTCATCCTGATATGGTCAACTTAGCGTATAAAATTAAAGGACCAGACCGGATTGAAGTCATCACGGATTCGATGCGTGCAAAAGGTTTACCTGATGGCGAGAGCGAATTAGGCGGGCAAAAAGTCCTAGTAAAAAATAATCAAGCAAGATTAGAAGATGGAACGTTAGCAGGAAGTGTATTGACGTTTAATGATGCATTTAAAAATATTATGGCTTTTACAGGTTGCTCCATTGAGGATGCTGTGAAAATGACTTCTGTCAATCAAGCAAGAGAATTTGGTTTAAGTAAAAAAGGCAGTCTCGAAGCGGGTAAAGATGCCGATATGATCGTAATGAATAGTGAATTTGATGTAGAGCATACATTTAGTTACGGAAAAATGGTTTATTAAACTAGAATCGAAAAGAAAAGGTGGAAATTAAAAATGGAAATAATTATTGTGAAAGATAACGTAGAAGGCGGAAAGAAAGCATTTGAATTGATTAAAGAAGGTATGGAACAAGGAGCAAAAGTATTAGGATTAGCTACAGGAAGTACACCTGTTTCGTTGTATCACGAAATGATCCAAAGTGACGTGGATTTTTCAGATATGACCGCTCTTAATTTAGATGAATATGTTGGACTTGCTCCTACAGATCCTCAAAGCTACCATTATTTTATGGAAGAACAGTTATTTTCTAAGAAACCATTCAAAGAAACATTTGTGCCCAATGGAATGGCTAAAGATGCAAAACAAGAGTGTGAACGCTATGATCAAATTATTGAAAAACACCCAATTGATATTCAAATTTTAGGTATTGGAAGTAATGCACATATTGGATTTAATGAACCAGGTACTTCTTTTGATTTAACAACGCATAAAGTAGAATTAGTGCCATCTACTATTGAAGCAAACAAACGCTTTTTTGATAATGCTGAAGACGTTCCACGTTTAGCTTATTCAATGGGAATCAAATCAATTATGCAATCTGAAAAGATTATTTTAATGGCGTATGGTGAAACAAAAGCAGAAGCTATTAAAAAAGCTGTAGAAGGACCTGTAACGGAAGAAGTTCCGGCAAGCATCTTGCAAAATCATAAGAATGTGATTATGATTGTAGATGAAGCAGCAGCGAAATTAATGCAACGATAGGAGCGAACTCATGGCTAAGGCGACACCAATTTATATTCAAATTCATAATCAAATAAGAAAAATGATAGAACAAGAAGTTTGGAAAATAGGAGAGCGTATTCCTTCTGAAAGAGATTTAGCTATCCAATTTAATGTCAGCCGAATGACCTTGAGACAAGCCGTACAAACTCTGGTAGATGAAGGAATATTAGAGCGAAAAGTAGGCTCTGGAACCTATGTATCCAATAAAAAAGTACAAGAAAAAATGGCTGGTATTCAAAGTTTTACCGACATTATGACTTCACAAGGAAGAAAACCTACAAGTAAAACGATTTCTTATCATGTCAAGCCTGCTAGTGTAAGTGAAGCAGAAAATTTAAAGCTTGAACCAGAAGAAATGGTTTTAAGAATGGAACGCATTCGATACGCAGATGATATTCCTATTTGTTTTGAAGTGGCTACGATTCCGTATCATCTTGTTGAATCATTAGGAAAACAAGAAATTACTAAATCACTTTATAAAGTTTTAGAAGCGGAACAAGGCATCACGGTTAAACGAGCGGAACAAACAATTTCCGCTATGCGTGCTTCTGAAAAAATTGCGGAGTATTTATCTATAAAACGTGGCGAATCGATTCTTCAGTTGAAACAAATCAGTTACTCAGAAGAAAACTTGCCATTTGAGTATGTTCGTACTCAATACGTTGGGGAAAGATTTGAATTTTATTTAGAAAAGGATTTACGCTAAGCAACAATTAGCGTAAATTTTTTTGCTGTTAAAGTTCCTCAGTCCAGTCAAAACTAAATTGCAATTGTATTTTAGCCATTAAGTTTGTATAATGAGAGCAAGAATGGCTTTGAAAGTAGGTTTCTTTTTTATGTATGATATGTTTCAAGTATTGGTGTTCTGCTTATTAACGATCATAATCAGTTTTATGCTGACGCCGCTAATAAAAAAATTGGCATTAAAAGTAAATGCTATAGACAAGCCTGGCGAAAGACGAGTAAATGTAAAGGCGATGCCAACTTTAGGTGGATTGGCGATCTACTTGTCTTTTTATTTTTCCCTATTTTTTCTACAGCCGATTCCAATTAAACAAGTTCTACCGTTATTTATTGCTTCTACGGTAATTATTATTACAGGAATGATCGATGATTTAATCGAGATTTCTCCAAAAATGAAGCTTTTGGGTATCATAATAGCTGCATTAATCATTTACTATGTAGCTGATATACGAATGGATCTCGTCACCTTACCATTAATTGGAAAAATACAGTTGGGAGTCTTTAGCTTACCCATAACGTTAATATGGATATTAGCTATTACGAACGCTGTCAATTTAATAGATGGCTTAGATGGGTTAGCAACTGGAGTTTCAATTATTGCTTTAACAACCATGGGTATTATTGGATTCTTCTTTTTAACGATAGCTGATGTAGCTGTTCCAATCATGATTTTCACTCTTGTTGCAGCATCCATTGGATTTTTGCCCTATAACTTTTTTCCAGCGCGTATTTTTTTAGGCGACACAGGTGCTCTATTTTTAGGCTTTATGATATCTATTATGTCGCTTCAGGGACTGAAAAACGCAACATTGATCACCGTTATCATACCGGTTGTCATACTAGGCATACCGATTACAGATACGGTTGCAGCTATATTGAGAAGACGGTTAAATCGAAAACCAATTTCGAGTGCGGATAAAATGCATTTGCACCATCGTTTAATGACGTTAGGCTTGACCCACAGACAAACGGTACTTGCTATTTATAGTATTGCCGCTATGTTTTCATTAATTGCATTGATGTATCCTTTGTCTACTTTTTGGGGATCTATTATGTTAACGGTAGGCTTACTGCTTGGGCTGGAGTTGTTCATGGAATTAATTGGGTTAGTTAGCGAAGAAAGAAGACCCTTATTATCTAGATTTAGACGTTTTGCAAAAAAATTAAATCGAAAAAGATAACTAAAAAAACGGGTACAAGACTTTTAAGTCTTGTACCCGTTTTTTTTAGTAAGCGTAATTTGTTAGGCCGTTTGTTTCAAATTCATAATCTTCATCATCTCGTTCATCTAAAGAATCTAATCCAAGAGCTACTCGGAAACGATGACTGACAAAATCAACGCTGTCTGGATAAAGTTCAACCAGACTTGCTCCATTCATTGTGAAATCTGTCCATTCAAAGGTATAAGAGTTAAAGGCGTAAGAGCCCTCTAATCCTGTCTGAGCTATCCCTAGCATTTCATTAAAGGTCAAATCAGTACGCATGTTTGAACCAACTGCTTCTATGACATCTGTATATTTTGAAATGGAACCAGCACTTAAGGCTTTTTCAACAATTGCTTGTATCAACAATTGCTGTCTTTCTCCACGCATAACATCATTATCAATTTTTCTTGTGCGAGCCAAGGCTAACGCTTCTTCACCATTTAATGTTTGGTAACCTTCTTCTAAGGTGATTTGATTCATCTTGCCATCAGAATTTTGTTCTGAAAAAGCTATTGGAACATCCATTTCAATGCCGCCTAATGCATCTATGATTTTCAAAAAGGCGTCAAAATCAAAGGTCACATAGTAATGAATAGGAACATCTAACAATTCTTCAACGGACTCAATTGTTGCTTGTTCTTCTCCCTTACCATAAGCTGCATTGATTTTATCCTCACGCACGTATTCTCCTTGATACATGATTGGAGTATACGTGTCTCTAGGGATACTGACCATGTTAACTTCATGATTATTTGGGTCGATAGTCAAATAGATTAGCGAATCGGTTCTTGCACTTCCAAGGTCGCGTTCTTCTGTATCATCAATACCCATGATTAAAATAGAAGTGGTTTCTTTAATTGGATCTACTACAACTTCTTTACTACGGTCTAGTTCATGATAAGAATCGTCAATTGTTTTTTGAGCAGTTGCATAAAGCTTAGCTGCATAAACCGCTGCCCCTAAAATAATAATCATAATTGGAATCAAGATACTAAGAATAATCGTATTCTTTCTTTTTTTTCGTTTATCAATATATGACGCACTTCTACTAGTATTAGGATGTTTCTTCACACACATTCTCCTTCAGAAAATCATTTGCTTTTGGACTGATCAAGTGGTACTTGTTATCTAGGCGCATATAGCCTAAAATATCCTGTTTATTTTATCACGAATGAATACAAGTAGGAAGATTATTCGGAAATGTAATCATTTCTTAATATTTAATTTACAATCCTTTCGTCACAATAAACATCTTCTCCTAGTTTAAATGTTACTTGACCATTGAGCCACTCAATAACGTTAGCTTGGAAATCAGTTAATTGTTCGTGATCAATGAGACATAAAAAAGAAACAACATCAGTATAAACAATATCCTTAATAGCATAGTTCGCCTCACGTAGAGAGTTTTCCAATTTTCCCGAGGCTGGATAAGCAACAGTAATCGTTACTTGAGTGTGTAGTCGTCTTTCAACAACTCCAATCGCATTTAAACCTTGGCTGACAGCTTTTCCATAAGCACGTATCAAACCTCCTGCACCAAGTTTGATACCTCCAAAATAACGTGTAACAACAACCACAACGTTTTTAAGATCTCTTTTCTTTAGAACTTCTAACATAGGAACCCCGGCCGTACCAGAAGGTTCTCCGTCATCGTAAGCACGTTGAATTTCATTATGATCGCCAATTAGATAAGCTACACAATTATGGTTAGCTTTGCTATGTTCTTTTTTTATAGACTGAATAAATTCTTGAGCTTGTAATTCATCTGATACACGTTTTAAATGACAAATAAAACGAGACTTTTTTATTTCAAATTCAAATTGTCCATCTTTTTCAATGGTATAGTAATGAGTTAACATAGTTAGTCCTTTCCTTAAACTAAGTAAGTGTCTTATACAAATAGTGTACCGTTAGTATAAGAATTGAACAAGAGCAATAGAAAAGTGATCTACTAAAGAAGGAGTTTTAACAAAAAAAAAAGTATGATATAATTTTAACTTGGCCACTAGACTGTGGGAAAAATTAATAGTGAGGCGATAAATTGAAAATTGCAGTGGTAACAGACAGTACAGCTTATTTAACTGATGAACAGTGTGAAAAGTATTCCATTTATAGATTACCGTTATCGGTTATAATGGAAAAAGAAATTATTGAAGAAACAAAAATAGACCCTGCTACTTTCTTTGAAAAAGTTAAAACAATGGAGACTTTACCGACAAGTTCACAACCACCTATAGGTGAAGCATCAGTGTTATTTAATGAGCTATTTAAAACGTATGATGCTGTTATAAGTATTCATTTATCGAGTGAGCTGAGTGGAACTTACAATACGATAAAAAGTTTAGCTGCTATCTATGAAGATTTTAAAATTTACCCATATGATTCGGGAATCAGTTGTTCAGCACAAGGTTACTTTGTATTAGAAGCAGCAAGAATGGCTAAAGAAGGTTTTACCGTTGAAGATATTTTTCATACATTTGAAAAAATACAAAAAACCTTGCAGGCTTATTTTGTGGTAGATGATTTAAATCATTTGGTTCGCGGAGGACGACTGTCTAATGGGTCAGCAATGATTGGTTCATTATTGAAGATAAAACCTATTTTGCATTTCGAAGATAAAAAAATTACGGTTTTTGAAAAAATAAGAACGAAGAAAAAGGCTCTTAAAAGAATCGAACAACTATTAGGAGAAGATGTCGCAAAAGGTTATCCGATCGTTACAACGATTATTCATGCTAATGCTGAGCAAGAAGCTCTAGCGTGGATGGAAGATTTAAAACAGCAGTACCCAACATTACGTTATGAGATCAGTTACTTTGGTCCAGTTATCGGCACACACTTAGGTGAAGGTGCTTTAGGTATAACTTGGGCAGAAGATCAGACAAGCAAATAAAGCCATTATATTATTTTATACAAGTAAAAAGTGAATGACATTATAGAACGAATAGTTGAATAGGTAAAGGTTTGGGATAAATAGAATCCCGAGCCTTTTTTTGCGTACAGTAAAAAAGAGGTGATGGAAAAATGGATCATTTTTTGATGGGAAGAGAGTTATTAATGAGTGAATTAAAAGAAGACTTTCTTAAAGAATTTAAAGGTATAACTTCAAAAGGTTTTATGGAAGTAGGCCAACAACTGACTTGCCGGCGCTGTGGATCTAATCAACCAAAAGATCGACAAGCAGCTCCTTGCACTTGTGGAAAAAATTGTTTTTATTGTATTCGCTGCCTTCAGATGGGGAAAGTTAAACGATGTAATACGCTGTATCATGCTCCTGAAAAAAACCAGTTTATCCTTATAAAAGAACCCATTTTGACTTGGAAAGGTCAACTATCGCAGCAGCAGGAACGTGCATCTAAAGAGATTGAAACAACTATAAAGACTGGGCAAACAAGACTAATATGGGCTGTGGCTGGTGCTGGGAAAACAGAAATGCTTTTTAAAGGAATAGAATGGGCAATCAAAAGTGGAAAAAGAGTTTGTATTGCTTCTCCAAGAACGGATGTGTGTCTGGAATTAACCCCTCGTCTAAAAAGCGCTTTTCAACCTGTAGAACAAATCACTCTTTATGGAGAGATGGAAGAAGGTTACAGATACACCCAATTAGTTATTGCGACTACTCATCAGCTTTTGCGATTTAGAGAGGCATTTGATGTCTTAATCATCGATGAAATTGACGCTTTTCCGTTTAATACAGATAAAGCCTTACAATTTGCTGCACAGAAAGCTAAAAAAACTACAGGAACCATTATTTATTTATCTGCCACCCCAAACAAACAAATGAGACAAGATATTGTACAAAAAAAATTAGCCGCTTCAGTATTACCAGCGCGCTATCATGGGTTTGCGCTACCTGAACCTAAAGCTATTTGGGTAGGCGATTGGCGTAAATCTATTATGAAACGAAAAAAAAAAGCTGTGATTTTCAAAGAGATTCAGCGTTTATTACAAGCAAAACGCCGATTCCTCGTATTTGTACCTAATATTGAATTAATGCTTGAATTTTCGCGCTGTCTTGCAGAATTTTTCCCAGACTGTTCATTTACAAGTGTTTCTTCAGAGGATGAGCAGCGCAAAAAAAAAGTACAGAAGATGCGTGATGAAAACTATCAGTTCATGCTGACAACAACTATTCTGGAGCGAGGTGTTACTTTTCGAGATATTGACGTTCTTGTTTTAGGTGCTGAAGACCGGACGTTCACAGAAGCTGCATTGATTCAAATTGCCGGTCGTGTTGGAAGACATCGTGATTTTCCAATAGGAGAAGTTCGTTATCTCCATTATGGACAAACAAAAGCGTTGAAAAATGCTATTAGCCAAATAAAAAAGATGAACCACTTAGCTCGTGAAAGGGGATTATTGATAGGAAAATGAACTGTCTGTGGTGCGGAAAAACAACTAAAGAAGTCTTACACTTAAGAGAATTGTTGTCTTTTACCAGAGTTGAACCAACTGTTAGATGTCATTCTTGTTCTAGTAAACTAGTGTCGTTACAAAATGGTCCTGTTTGTCTAGGGTGCAGCCGGCACTGGGTAGAAGAAGGGCTCTGTCCAGATTGCAAGAAATGGAAAGCTGATTATCCAGGCTATGACTTCAAACATACAGCATTATATCAATACAATACGTTCATAAAAGAGTGGATAGAGGCTTACAAATACACGGGTGATTATCGACTAGGGGAATTATTCAAAAAAGAAATTCAATTCTTTTTT
Organism: Carnobacterium sp. 17-4; assembly: GCF_000195575.1. Taxonomy (NCBI): domain Bacteria; kingdom Bacillati; phylum Bacillota; class Bacilli; order Lactobacillales; family Carnobacteriaceae; genus Carnobacterium; species Carnobacterium sp. 17-4. Next base: position 364,618 of record NC_015391.1, read on the forward strand.
TTAAAGCAAAAAAAACAAGTTATCCCCATACCAATAAGTGATAAAAGCAAACAATTAAGAGGGTTCAATCAAGTAGAAGGTATGCTGGACTTTGCCGGAGTAACCTACACATCGGTTTTGATTCATTGCGGAACCGGAGAGAAACAATCAAGTAAAGATCGAAAAATGCGTATGCTATCTCCCCAGCCGTTTGTGGTTGATAAAAGTCTTCAAATTAGTATAAAAGGAAAACATCTAATCCTAGTGGACGATATCTATACGACTGGCCGAACTTTTTTTCACGCAGCCGACTGTCTAATGAGAAGTGGGGCACAAAGTATTGAAACATTTTCTGTTTCTCGCTAAATTTAGCCCAATGTAATCGATTTTATTTGCAATCTATTGGTGTTGATATATAATTAATTTAAGCATATCATCATTTGAGTGGTCCAATTGATGATGCTGATTCTGATACACAATCAGATGAAAGGGGAGAGTGTTTATGTTTAAATATAATGTCCGTGGCGAAAATATTGAGGTAACTGCAGCTATTCGTAGTTATGTTGAAAAAAAAGTGGGGAAAGTTGAAAAATATTTTAATGATGTACCTGAAGCAACAGCCCACGTTAATTTAAAAACGTATTCCGATAAAACGGCTAAAGTGGAGGTAACAATTCCTTTACCTTATTTAGTTCTACGCGCGGAAGAAACCTCGCCTGATTTATATGGAAGTATTGATTTGGTAACAGATAAACTTGAACGCCAAATGAGAAAATATAAAACTAAAGTTAACCGCAGATCTCGCGGATCCAACGTTGTTGTTCCACCTGCTTTACCAGGAGAAGAGGAAGAATTAATGGAAGATGAAGTGAATATCGTTAGAACGAAACGCTTATCATTGAAACCAATGGATAGTGAAGAAGCTGTGTTACAAATGGACATGTTAGGACATAATTTCTTCATTTTTGAAGATGCAGACACAAATGGTACAAGTATCGTATACCGTCGTAAAGACGGAAAATATGGATTAATTGAAACCGAATAACTTAAAATGCTGAAAATGAAAAAACTTCAAGGCAAGAGAAACTTCTTTCTTGCCTTGAAGTTTTTTAGATTTTCTTTTATTGCTAAAAAAGCATCTAGATAAGGAACGCTTAATGTGGATAAAAAGGTTTCAATTGTGAATCAGTAATGATAGAATTAATAAGAATATTGACTATTGTCATAAAAATCGAAAATTCTAGCGTAAAGCTGAAGTCAACTAGTCTACTAACAAAATGAAACTTAACTTAAACTAAACAGAAATATAGATAAAGATATAGGGGAGAAAGATTAATGGCTAATTTTTTACGTAACTTAATTGAGAACGATAAAAAAGAATTAAAAAGCTTAAGCAAAATAGCTAAGCAAGTTGAAGAATTTGCAGATGTAATGGCTAATTTGTCAGATAATGAACTAAAAGCAAAAACACCTGCATTGAAGAAAAGATACCAAGATGGAGAAACGTTAGATGCTTTACTGCCTGAATCTTTTGCGGTTGTCAGAGAAGCAGCTAAACGTGTACTAGGGTTGTATCCATATCACGTACAATTAATGGGTGGGGTTACGCTACATCGTGGAAACATTCCTGAAATGAAAACTGGTGAAGGTAAAACGCTAACCGCAACAATGCCTGTTTATTTAAATGCGTTAACAGGAGAAGGCGTACACGTTGTCACAGTAAATGAATATTTATCTAGTCGTGATGCTACTGAAATGGGAGAGTTATATGAATGGTTAGGCCTAACAGTAGGCTTAAACTTAAATTCAAAATCTTCAGAAGAAAAACGTGAAGCTTATTTAGCGGATGTTATGTATAGTACGAATAACGAATTAGGATTTGATTATCTTAGAGATAATATGGTTGTTTACAAAGAACAAATGGTGCAAAGACCATTAAATTATGCGATTGTCGATGAAGTCGATTCTATTTTAATTGATGAAGCTAGAACACCATTGATCATCTCAGGTCAAGCAGCGAAATCGACAGCTCTATACAATCGAACAGATTTCTTTGTTAAAGGATTAAAAGAGGAAGAAGATTTCACAATTGACATTCCATCTAAAACGATTGCTTTAACGGAAACTGGAATTGAGAAAGCTGAAAAAACGTTTAGAATAGATAATTTATATGATGTGGAAAATCAAGCGCTGACACACCATATCGATCAAGCTTTAAGAGCTAACTTTATTATGCATCATGACGTAGATTACGTTATTCAAGATGGTAAAGTAATGATCGTAGACCAGTTTACTGGTCGTATTATGGAAGGTCGTCGCTATTCTGATGGTTTGCACCAAGCTATTGAAGCTAAAGAAAATGTAGAAATACAGAATGAATCAAAAACAATGGCGAATATAACATTCCAAAACTACTTCCGTATGTACAGAAAATTAGCAGGTATGACAGGTACAGCTAAGACAGAAGAAGAAGAGTTCCGTGAAATTTACAACATTCACGTAGTGTCTATACCAACAAATAAACCATTGATTCGTGATGACAAACCAGATTTACTTTACCCAACATTGGAAAGCAAGTACCATGCTGTGGTTGCAGAAATCAAAGAACGGCATGCTAATGGCCAGCCAGTATTGGTAGGAACGGTAGCTGTTGAAACATCTGAACTAATATCCGGTTATTTAAGAAAAAATAACATTCCTCATCAAGTTTTGAATGCTAAGAATCACTTTAAAGAAGCTGAAATTATTACAAATGCTGGTCAAAAAGGTTCAGTTACAATTGCGACCAACATGGCTGGACGTGGAACAGATATTAAATTAGGTGCAGGTGTTCGTGAAGTAGGCGGACTATGTGTTATTGGTACAGAACGACATGAGTCACGTCGTATTGATAATCAATTGCGTGGACGTTCTGGACGACAAGGAGATCCTGGGGTTACTCAATTTTATCTTTCATTAGAAGACGAATTAATGAAGAGATTTGGTTCAGAACGTATCCAAGCTGTTCTTGAAAGACTTAAAGTGAGTGAAGAAGATGCTGTAATCCAAAGTAAAATGATTTCACGCCAAGTTGAATCTGCTCAAAAACGTGTGGAAGGAAATAACTATGATACACGTAAAAATGTTTTGCAGTATGATGATGTCATGCGTGAGCAACGCGAAATTATGTACAATCAACGACTAGAAGTGATCATGGCTGAAGATTCATTGAAACATGTCACTGTTCCAATGATCCAACGTACGATAGCACGTATTGTACAAATCAATACTCAAGGACCAAAAGAAGAGTGGAAATTACAAACTATTCTTGATTTTGCACAGGCTTCTCTAGTTCACCCAGATGATATTGCCATGAGTGATTTAGAAGGTAAAACAGTTGAAGAAATTGAAACAGTCTTATTGGACGCTGCAAAATCAATCTATGCTGAAAAAGAGAAACAATTAAATGGTAAAGAACAAGTTCTAGAATTTGAAAAAGTTGTTATTTTACGTGTAGTGGATAGCAAATGGACAGAGCACATTGATACAATGGAACAACTGCGCCAAGGTATTGGTCTGCGTGCATATGGACAAAGCAATCCATTAGTTGAGTACCAAGCAGAAGGGTTCAAATTGTTTGAAGAAATGATTGGTTCTATTGATTACGAAGTGACTCGTCTATTAATGAAATCACAAATTCGTCAAAACTTACAAAGAGAACAAGTTGCCAAAGGAACAACGGCACGTTCAACAGGTGACGGACAAGTTGTTAAAGAAGCACAAAAAAAACCAATGAAAATAGATAGTTCAAAAGTAGGGCGTAATGATCCTTGTCCATGTGGAAGCGGTAAAAAGTATAAAAATTGTCATGGAAAATTGGATTAAACAAACCATTAGTGATTTGTTCAATTATCATATCAACTAAAAAATATAATATAGAAAAGAACACGATTTGTAAGATGAGTCGTGTTCTTTCTAAATTGGAGTGAAGATAATGGAATTAAGTGATATTAGAAATAATTTAGAAACTGCGGATAAAAAAATAAACGGTTTTGGGAGGTCTCTTTGACTTAGAAACATTAGAAAGAGACATTGCTGAATACAATGATAGAATGACAGAACCCACATTTTGGGATGATGCACAAAAAGCTCAAGCGATTATCAATGAAGCAAATGAGTTGAAAGAAAAATACAATCAATATAAAGATCTTTTAACTGAAAAAGAGGAATTAGACCTATTACTAGAAATGGTAAAAGAAGAAAACGATGAAGAACTAGTAAAAGAATTGGATAGTAAAATCAATCCCTTCTTAGATAAACTAGATCAATATGAGTTGGAACTACTATTGAGTGACCCATATGATAAGAATAATGCGATTATTGAGCTGCATCCAGGAGCAGGTGGAACTGAATCACAAGATTGGGGCAACCTGCTGCTTAGAATGTATACACGCTGGGCTGAAAAAAGAGGATTTAAAATTGAAACACTGGATTACCAATCTGGTGATGAGGCAGGGATTAAAAGTGTAACTCTGCTGATTAAAGGAATGAATGCTTATGGTTACTTGAAAGCTGAAAAAGGCGTTCATCGTTTAGTACGAATTTCCCCATTCGATTCTGCAGGTCGCAGACATACTTCTTTTGTTTCAATTGATGTTGTACCCGAACTAGATGACAGTGTGGATATAAAAATCAATTCGGATGATTTGAAAGTGGATACCTATCGGGCAAGTGGAGCTGGTGGACAGCACATTAATACAACAGATTCAGCTGTCCGAATCACGCATATGCCAACTGGAGTTGTAGTGGCTAGTCAAGCACAACGTTCACAATTAAAAAATAGAGAACAAGCAATGAGCATGCTAAAAGCGAAATTGCATCAACTTGAGGTAGAAGAGCATGAAAAAGAAATGGCCGCTATTAGAGGCGAACAGTTAGAAATTGGTTGGGGATCACAAATTAGATCCTATGTCTTCCATCCTTATTCAATGGTAAAAGATCATCGGACAAATTATGAAACAGGTAATATCAGTCAGGTTATGGACGGCGGAATTGACCCGTTTATACAAGCTTATCTGAGAAGTAAAATCTCAACAACTGAAGAATAATAAAGAAAAGTCAAAATTCCGACAAATTTAGCTGAATTGTCAGAATTTTGATTTTTTCGTTTGTAACAAAAGAAATCTACCGAATCCCAAAATTAGAGTTCATTAGATGGGTAAGTGGTAGGGATTATCCTTATTAAACCGTTTTTTATAAAAAAAAGTAAAAAAAAGAACTGGAAATCATTCAGTACATCTAAATAAGACAGTAACGTTACAGAAATAATACAGATTGAAATGAATTTGTAAAGTAAATACAACTGACAGAAGTTTTTATAGTGCTATAATGATTAAGCATTGAGGCAAAATACCCATGGCGGTAGAAGAAACACCTGAATTGTGTGTTAGAAACTAAAAAAGTTAGGTGATAAAAAAATGATTGAAATGCAAAATGTCTACAAGAAGTATCCTAACGGTATTACAGCTATTAATGGTTTATCTGTTCGTATAGAGTCAGGTGAATTTGTATATGTTGTCGGGCCTAGTGGAGCTGGTAAATCAACTTTTATAAAGATGATTTATCGTGAAGAAAAAGCAACTAAAGGTACAATTAAAGTCGGAGATTTTGATTTAATGACTATTAAAGAAAAAAACATTCCTTTTTTAAGACGTTATGTCGGAGTTGTATTCCAAGATTTTAAATTACTTCCAAAATTAACAGTGTATGAAAATATTGCCTATGCGATGGAAGTTGTCGAAAAAAACCCTAAAGCCATTCAAAAAAGAGTATTAGAAGTTCTCGAACTAGTCGGTCTAAAACACAAAGTACGTATGTTTCCTAATGAATTATCAGGTGGAGAGCAACAGCGAATTGCCATTGCAAGAGCTATTGCAAATACGCCTCATGTCTTAATTGCAGATGAGCCAACTGGGAACCTTGATCCAGATACATCATGGGAAATCATGAAAATTTTGGAAGAAATCAGTAATCAAGGAACAACTGTAATTATGGCAACTCATAATAGTCAAATCGTTAACGTTGTTAAACACCGTGTACTTGCGGTTGAGAATGGACGCATTGTCCGAGATCAATTGGAAGGAGATTACGGTTATGAAGCCTAGAACAGCAAAAAGACATGTTATTGATAGTTTGAAAAGTTTGAAGAGAAATGGCTGGATGTCATTTGCAGCTATTAGTGCTGTAACAGTAACTCTACTATTAGTTGGATCATTTATTGCAATGTTAATGAACGTAAATAAGCTAGCTACTGATATTGAAAATGATGTAAGTGTTAGAGTATATATTGATTTAGCCGCAAATGAAGAACAACAACAACAATTACAGTCAGAATTAGAAACACTTGATAATGTGGAATCAGTTGAATTCTCAAGTCGTGAAGATGAATTAGAGCAAGTAGTCGGCAGCTATGGTGATGAATTTAATTTATTTGATGGAGACGATAATCCTTTATACGATGTATATATTGTAAATACAGATGATCCAGAAAATACAGCACCTGTTGCAGAACAGATTGAAGAGTTAGATTACGTCACTCAAGTCAATTATGGTGGAGCAACTGCAGATAACTTATTTAAAACGATGAATACGGTTCGTAACGTTGGAGCAGTCGTGATTGTTGCGTTGATTCTGACAGCTGTATTTTTAATTTCAAATACGATTCGAATCACAATCTTTTCACGCCGTACTGAGATTGAAATTATGAAATTAGTCGGTGCAACAAATTGGTATATCAGATGGCCTTTCTTAATTGAAGGAGCTTTAATAGGGCTGATTGGTGCAATTATACCAGTAACGATTTTGAGCTTTGTATACGTTGCATCATTTGATGTACTAACAAATTTCTTAAAAGGTACGTATTTTGCACTCCTAACGCCAAATCCATTTTTATACCAAGTTGGCGGATTAATGCTGGCAATCGGGATTATTATCGGTGCAATCGGATCATTCATGTCAATTAGAAAATTCTTAAAAGTATAATGACTTTAACTAAAGACAAAAACTAAACTATTTGGGAAAACGGGGGATAACAAAATTGAATAAAAAGTTCATTAATATAGCATTAGTTGCAGCATTAGGTTTTTCAACCTATGTTGCACCTATGACAGCATTTGCAAGTACAGATGAGGATATCCAAACATCTACAGAAAAATTGGTTGATCTAGAAAAGAAAGAAGCTTCAGCAGAATCTCAATTAGCAACCATTACAGCTACCATCACTGATAACGAAAACAACGCGAAATCTTTGATGTCTGAAATGAAAAAAACACAAACAAGTTTAAACGAGTTGGAAACAGAAGTTTCTGATTTGACTACTGCTATTGAGCAACGCGAAGCTAAATTGCAAGATCAAGCACGCTCTGTACAAGTTGATGGAGATAATCAAAATTATGTAGATTTTGTACTAAATGCTGACTCAATTGCTGATATTATTGGACGCACTGATGTCGTTTCCCAAATTGTATCTGCAAATCAAGATTTAGTAAAAGCTCAAGCAGCTGATAAAGAAGCTGTAGCTACAAAACAAAAAGAAACTGAAAAAAAAGCTGAAGAGCAAACTTTATTGGCTGCAAAATTGGAAGCCTCTAAGACTGACTTAGAACAACAAAAATTAGAAAAAGAAGCAGTTGTTGCATCTATTGCTGCTGAAAAATCTATTGTAACAAATGAAAAAGAAAAATTTCTAGCTGTTAAAGCAGCAGCAGAAAAAGGGGCAGAAGAATTAGCGCTTGTTAAAACAACGTCTTCTGTTAAAAATACAAGTTCTGCAACTGTTGAATTAACGAGTTCTGAAACTAAAGCAAATGAGGCTTCAGAATTAACAGCTAAACCAATTGAAACAAAAAAAGCTGATTCAACAGCAACAGCAGTAACTTCTTCAAATGGTTCATGGGCAACAATTAAAAGTGCTGCCTATGGGGTTATTGGAACACCGTATCTTTATGGTGGAACAACTACCAGCGGTTTTGACTGTTCTGGTTTCACTAGCTATGCATTTGCAGCAGCTGGTATCAGTCTTCCACGTACAGCAGGCGCTCAATACGCAGCTTCAACAAAGATTTCACAATCTGAAGCACAACCTGGTGATTTAGTATTCTTTAACCAAACAGGAAGTATTGATCACGTAGGTATCTATCTTGGAAACAATCAATTCATTGGTTCACAATCGTCAAAAGGTGTTTCAGTTACAACGATTAGTCAAGCTTACTGGGCTCAATACTTGGTTGGTTTTGGCCGTATAAACTAAATCACTTAATAAAATACAGATTTTTTTTCTGATCGTTTCCCAAAAACGTTTTAAACCAATCGCTAACATCGTGTTAGCGATTGGTTTTTTTTTAGATAAAAAAATAAATATGGGGTATAAACTGCTTTTTATTGTAAAAATCATGTAAACTATATTTAGAAATAGATAAATTCATGATTATATTGATTTAGTTTGATAAAATAGAAAAGAAGAGAAGGAGTAGATGCAAATGGCAGCAAATTTTTTAATTGCGCTAGTGCTATTTTTTATCCAACCTACATTTTTAGTGGGTTTAGTTTTTGCAATTTGGACAAGTCACCGTAGGATCAACCATGAAAGAAGTAATCATCGTGTTGCTGTTTATAATACATTGTATGAAATTAAAAACTATTTAATTTTAGGACTTCTTTCTGGAGTAATTGGTTCAATTCTTTTAACCATTGTTGGCATTCCACTTACAATGGATTGGATTATTGTGTATCAAATTGTAACAATTTTGAGCTTGGTTGTTGGTTATCGGTTTGTTCATCCGATATTTACAATTTCAATCAGTTCATTAATTCTGTTAGGACTACCATTAGTTTTAGCCAGTCATGATTTTTCTTTTATACCGAATAACTGGTACCAACCTTTAAGTCAAAGTGAATTTATCGGTATGCCATTATTTATGAATAGCTTCATTATTCTTATTTTTTTATTAGGGGCTTCTATTTTTACCATTAAAAGAAAAGCGGATACTCATTTATCTGCTCGCTTTTTAAAAACAAAACGAGGAAAACGGATTGCGAAATATCCAATAAAACCTTTTTGGGTATTGCCATTGTTATTAGTTGTTCCAGGTGAAGGTTTCCAAGCATTCTTTAGCTGGTGGCCAGTCTTTTCAATTGGAAACGAATTGTATTCTTTCTTTTGGTTGCCGATTTTAATCGGTTTTCAATTCACTATCCAATCTCAAGTGCCAAAAGCTGCTGTTTCCAAGTTAGTTAATGATTTAGTAGTAATAACAGGAGTGGCAGTGATTATTGCCATCGCTTCTATTTGGCTTCCTTATGCTCCGATTTTTGGATTTGTGTTCTTGATTATTGGTGGAGGGATTGTATTATATCGTCACCGTAAACGAGAAAAAAACTGGAATGTTCTTTTTGGACCCGCTGAAAACGGGATAAAAATTATTGGTATTCGTCCAGATACGCCAGCGGAAAAAATGAATTTGGTAGTTGGAGACACAATTGTTTATTGCAATAATATGCCTATTGAAACCGAATCTGATTTTTATCAAGCATTATCAAAGAACAGTGTCTATTGTCATTTGAAAGTTAGAGGTATAGATGGTGAGCTTCGCTTAACTGAAACAGCTATTTATGCAGACTCTCCTCATGAAATTGGCGTAGTAATCTTAGAAAAGTAGGTTAAGGCAAAAAGGGAAGATTAAAAATATCAATATAGGCGGGATAAAATGAAAAAAGTATTAATTGTCGATGATGAACAATCTATTTTAACATTGTTAGCTTTTAATCTAGAAAAAGAAGGTTATCAAGTAGATACAGCTTTGGATGGTTTAGAGGGATATGAAATGGCCGTTGCTCATCCTTATGATTTTATTATTTTAGATTTAATGCTTCCATCAATGGGTGGGATGGACATTTGTAAAAAATTGCGACAAGAAAAGATTGAAGCACCAATAATGATGTTAACAGCTAAAGATGATGAACTTGAAAAAATTATCGGTCTTGAATTAGGTGCGGATGATTATATGACTAAACCATTCAGTCCTCGTGAAGTGCTTGCGAGAATGAAAGCAATCATGAGACGGATGAGCAGTAAAAGTAAGGCAGAAGAAGCTTTAAAAGAGTCGAATAGTACAGCAGAACAGGATGAATTAATTAAAGTAGGAGATATTCAAATAGACCCTAGCCAGTATGAAGTAATTGTAAGAGGAAAAAAAATAGATGTTACTCCAAAAGAATTCGAATTACTGATGTATATGATCAAACGAATCAATCGTATTCTAAGCAGAGAACAATTGCTGGATGCAATATGGAACTTTGATTATGCAGGTGAAACCAGAATTGTTGATGTACACATTAGTCACTTAAGAGAAAAAATAGAAGTAGACACAAAGAATCCTACTTATATTCGAACAGTAAGAGGTTTTGGCTATAAATTTGAGGCTCCTAAATAATGAGGAAACTTCAATTTCGAATCCTAGCTATTTTTATTGCGATATTCACTATTTTTAGTTTGTCAATCGGTCTTTACTCGATTAATTTACTACAAGATTATGCTAGTAATAGTCAAGAAGAGGAGTTGATCAAGCAGGCTAAAACAATAGCAAGCTTACTTCCTATGAATGTTGATGATCCGACAAACTTGGAAGCTGCAACAAATGAGGCAACAGCTCTTGAGATGCAATCAGATGAAAGATTAACGATCATTGATCTTTCTGGTGTTGTCGTTTTTGATACAGCAACAAATGAAGAAACATTGGAAAACCATAGCAATCGTGAAGAATTTCAAGCGGTATTAGCTGGAAATGAAGTAGGTGTTTCAGCCAGGAATAGCGAAAGTACAAATGAAACGCTGTATTACGTTGCAGTTCCTTTGCTGGGAGAGCAAAATGAATTAGCAGGTGTCTTGCGATTATCTAGACCAGTAGCTGAAATCAATCAAATTAGTGAACAAATAAAAACCTCTCTATTACTGTTTAGTTTATTAGCTCTTATTTTAACTACATTAATCACACTAATTATAACAAAACGCATTGCAAAACCGATCAATGATATTATGACCGTTGCTAAAAGTCTTTCTGATAAACAGTATGAGGTTAGGTATAAAGGGAATGCATATGGTGAGGTGGCAGATTTAGGGCAAACGATAAATGAACTAGCAACAAGTTTAGAAGAACAAACGCAAGAAATCGAACAAAATGACAAACGGCTTTATGAATTGATCAATCATTTGGTTATTGGTGTGATGCTGATAGATGAACATCGAACTATAAAAATGGTGAATCCTGCAATGAGTGTTATTCTAGGGGAAGATGTCACCAAACTTGTTGGAAATTCTTACGTCGAAGCAACAAAGAGCTATGGATTAAGCCACTTGATTGAAATAGCTTACCAAAAAAATGAAAAACAAAATGATGAAATTTATTTTTATTATCCCAAAGATAAAATTGTTGATGCGAATATTGTTCCAATTGACGGGAAAGAACCAGGAGAGCAGAACTTAATTGTCTTGTTGTATGACATTACAGAAATTAGAAGGCTTGAAAAAGTACGGACAGATTTTGTAACCAATGCTTCACACGAATTAAAGACACCTGTTACAGCTCTTAAAGGTTTCTCAGAGACATTGTTGGATGGAGCAATGGAAGACAAAGAAGTACTGAAACAATTTTTAGAAATTATGTTGGCTGAAAGCAGTCGCTTAGATTTTTTAGTGAATGATATTCTAGAGTTGTCGAAACTGGAACAAAAACAAGTGCCTATGAACATGCAAGAAGTCAATCTTACCGAAGCAGTATTATCTACCTTTCAACTCGTGAAACAAACAGCAGATGAAAAAGAGATGAAACTGAACTTAATTGAAGAAGATACTTTGTTTATTACAGTGGACAGCAGTCGATTAAAACAAATATTGGCTAATCTCATTAATAATGCAGTTGTCTATACTCAAGATAGCGGAGAAGTAACGGTTACTATAAGAAAAGAAAATAATCAAGCTGTTATCTTGGTTTCAGATAATGGAATTGGAATACCTGAAGATGAACAAGATCGGATCTTTGAACGGTTTTATCGAGTTGATAAAGCCCGTAGTCGTAATTCTGGCGGAACGGGATTGGGATTATCTATAGTGAAGTATTTAGTGGAAAACTTGAATGGATCGATTGCCGTTGAAAGTAAACTTGGGTTAGGAACAACTTTCATTGTAAGACTGCCTATACAACCAAAATAACTAGTTATAGGCAATGCATCATTAAATTAAATTGTAGTAAAAAAAGCCTTGAGTAAATCTCAAGGCTTTTTTTTACTTGTTTAACAAATTGTTGAACGAATTTTAACAACCACTTACAACAAGTAGAAACTCTATATCGATAGGCAAATACAACAATATTTACACAAAGTTAATACTCTTTACAATAATCTACAAAAACATTACATAAAGCGAGAGTAAAATTAATATTCATTCGTTAAGATATGTATGTGGACAAGGGGTATGGGTGTCCAACACTAATACTAAAAGGATGGGTAAAATGACTATTACAAAACTATCAAAATTAACTTTAACTTTAGGCTTAGGCTTAACATTAGCAGCTTGTGGAGCAGAATCAGATTCTGCAGGTTCATCAGAAAACACGGAAGAATTTGACACAACGCAAACAATCAATGTTATTTCACGTGAAGATGGTTCTGGTACTCGTGGAGCATTTACTGAAATCACAGGCGTACTAGTTGAAGATGGCGATACTGAAACAGATAACACGTATTCTGGAGCGACTATTCAAAATAGTACTAGTGGTGTTATGACAACAGTAGCTGGAGACCCAGCATCAATCGGGTACATCTCTTTAGGTTCATTAGATGACAGTATTAAAGGTGTGAACATTGAAGGCGTAGAAGCAACTCCTGAAACCGTACAAGATGGTTCATATGCTATTTCTCGTCCATTCAATATTGCTTACAATGGAGAACTAAGTGAAGTTGCTCAAGATTTCTGGACATACATTATGAGTGCTGAAGGACAAGAAGTTGTTGTAAACGAAGGATACGTTGAAGCGGTAACAGATGCACCTGCATATGAAGCAGCTGAAGACATGACTGGAAATATCAGTATTGTTGGTTCAACTTCAGTAACACCAGTAATGGAAGTTCTAGTTGAAGAATATACAGCTCTTAACCCAGAAGTTACAATCGATGTTACATCAAACGGTTCTTCTGCTGGTATGACTGCTGCAATGGACGGATCGGCTGATATTGGAATGGCTTCTCGTGAATTAAAAGATGAAGAATTAGAAGTGTTAACAGCTGAACCACTGGCTATTGATGGTATCGCTGTAATTGTTAATAATGAAAACTCTGTTGAAGATTTAACAATGGAACAAGTAAGACAAATCTTTACAGGTGAAGTAACAACTTGGGATGAAGTTGCTAAATAATAACTAGGTAAAACATAAAAATAACCAGAGAGATTCTGGTTATTTTTATGAAGTGAGTTTCAGTCAATTGGGAAATTGACAAATGAATCCAGCCTATCAACTTGTATCCATCAAGGTAGGCTGGTTTTTCATATATGGGGATAAAAGTAGGTAAAAAAATTTACAATTATCCATAAATACAATTGAAAAAGAATGTGTTTATGGATGATTTATTCTGTTTTATGTTAAAGGAGATCAATATGAAGACGAAAAAATTAGATGGATTTATGAAAGGTGTCTTTTTTGTATCTGCACTGACATCGGTCTTAGCTATCGTTTTAATCTGTATCTTTATTTTTGCAGGTGGCGTTCCATTTATGATTGAATATGGAGTGTTTGATTTTTTATTCGGTCAAAAATGGGCACCATCTAATACCCCAGCCTCATTTGGGATATTGCCAATGATCATGGGTTCATTAGCTGTAACATCTGGTGCGATTGTTGTTGGGGTGCCAATAGGGATTTTAACGTCTATCTTTATGGCAAAGTTCTGTCCAGCTTGGTTATACAAAATTCTTAAGCCAGCTGTTAACTTAATGGCAGCTATACCTTCTATCGTTTATGGATTCTTTGCTTTACAAGCTATTGTACCAATCATGCGTAATCTAGTCGGTGGTACAGGGATGAACATGCTGACAGCCATCATCTTACTTGGGATTATGATCTTACCAACGATTATTGGATTGTCCGAATCATCTATACGAGCTGTTCCTAGAAGTTATTATACTGGGAGTATGGCTCTAGGAGCGACACACGAACGCTCAGTCATGAAAGTAGTAGTACCTGCTGCTAAATCTGGAATCATCTCCTCAGTTATTTTAGGAATTGGACGTGCAATTGGAGAAACCATGGCCGTCGTTTTAATCGCTGGAAACCAACCTATTATGCCAGAAAGTTTAACTTTAGGTGTTCGTACATTAACAACGAATATTGTACTGGAAATGGCTTATGCAAGTGGTTCGCACAGAGAAGCACTTATTGCAACGGCAGTAGTATTGTTTGTATTTATTTTAATCATTAATGGTACTTTCTTAATCATTAAGAAAAAGGGGGCTAAATAATCATGGCCAGTAAATTAATGAGAAGTTTAATTTATTTAGCAGCAGCCATAACTTTTGGGTCCTTGTTTTATATCGTAGCATTTATTTTAGCAAAAGGGATACCTTATATTACTCCTGAAATGTTTGCTTGGAAATATACAACAGATAATGTTTCATTGATGCCATCTCTAATTACAACCCTTATTGTAGTGGGTATGACTTTACTGATTGCAACTCCGCTTGGTGTATTTACAGGATTTTATTTAGTAGAGTATGCAAAAAAAGGAAATAAAGTCGTTGAAGTTATTCGTATTGCAACGGATACCTTAGCAGCTGTTCCTTCTATTGTTTATGGTCTTTTCGGAATGTTGTTTTTTGTCACCTTTTTAAACTTTCAATATTCCGTCTTAGCTGGAGTACTAACTTCGGTAATAATGGTTTTACCGTTGATTATTCGTTCCACAGAAGAAGCATTGCTGTCAGTAAACGACTCTTTACGAGAAGCGAGCTTTGCTTTAGGAGCGGGCAAATTAAGAACAATATTTAGAGTAATATTACCTGTTTCTATGCCTGGAATCTTATCAGGTGTCATTCTAGCAAGTGGACGAGTTGTTGGTGAGACAGCTGCATTATTGTATACGCTAGGAAGCTCAACAAACTTACCAGATAGTCTCTTTTCATCAGGAAGAACGTTAGCCTTGCACATGTATGTTCTATCAAGTGAAGGAATGCATGTAAATGAATCCTATGCAACAGGAGTTGTTCTGATTTTATTTGTTTTAATTATTAATGGTTTGTCAACATTTTTGAGTAATAGACTGACAAAGGGGACAAAATAATGAGTAAATTAAGTATTAAAAACATGGATTTATTTTATGGTGAGTTTCAAGCCTTGCACAATGTGAACTTAGAAATTCCTAAAAACCAAATTACAGCTTTTATTGGACCGTCTGGATGTGGCAAATCAACGTTAATCAAGAGTTTAAATCGGATGAATGATTTGATTGAAGGCTGTAAGATAGAAGGATCCATTTTATTAGATGAAGAAAATATCTATAAAAAAGACTTTGATGTCAATGAGTTACGTAAAAAAGTCGGTATGGTTTTTCAACAACCGAATCCTTTTCCAATGAGTATTTACGATAATATTGCTTATGGGCCAAGAACACACGGTATCAAAGATAAAAAAACGTTGGACGCGTTAGTTGAAAAAAGCCTTCGAGGAGCAGCCATTTGGGAAGAAGTAAAAAATGATTTGAAAAAAAATGCGCTGTCTTTATCAGGTGGACAACAACAAAGAATCTGTATTGCACGTGCGTTAGCAGTTGAGCCTGAGATCTTACTGATGGATGAACCTACAAGTGCATTAGATCCTATTTCGACTGCTAAAATAGAAGAGCTGGTTACAGTGTTGAAAGAAAGTTACACCATTGTAATGGTTACACACAACATGCAGCAGGCTTCTCGTGTATCAGATAGAACAGCCTTTTTCCTAAATGGAAAAATTGTCGAAACTGGTGAAACAAGAAAAATATTTACAAATCCTCAACAAAAACAAACAGAAGATTATATCTCAGGACGTTTTGGTTAATCATCTTAATAAGAAATGGAGAGAAATGATTTGAGAAGAGTATATGAAGAAGATCTGGCAAATTTGCATGTTCATTTTTCGGAGATGGGTATGATGGTTAATGAAGCAGTTTATAAGTCAGTCAAAGCATTTACTAACCACGACAAAGAACTTGCCCAGCAAGTGATCGATAACGATATCATGATCAACGCACGTGAAACTGAATTAGAAAAAAAATGTTTTGAATTGATTGCATTACAACAACCTGTTACAAGTGATTTACGTAAAATAGTAACAGTTATGAAAGCTAGTGCTGATTTAGAAAGAATGGGGGATCATGCAGTAAGTGTTGCAAAAGCCGCTATTCGAGTTAAAGGTACAAAACGTGTTCCAAAAATTGAAGCTGATATAGCAGAGCTTTCAGAGAAAGTAAAAGTGATGGTTGAAGGTGTGTTAGAAGCCTACATCAAGGAAGATGCCAACAAAGCAAAGAATTTATCAACGGCTATTAACGATATTGATCATGAATTTTATGGCATTTACCAACAATGTATTGATGAAATGAAAGCAGATCCTGAATTGATTTTAGGGGCAACAGATTATATGTTGGCTGCAAGATATTTAAAGCGTATCGGTGATTATGTTACAAATATCTGTGAATGGATCGTCTATTTAAAAACGGGTAAAGTTGTAGAATTAAATACAAGTAAAGGATAGAAAGAAATATTTTGAGCTGCTTTCTATAAAAAAATAAGTGTATTTAAATTGGAGAGAGGTAAAAAAACTCTCATTTGATTTGGTGGCCAATAAACTAAAAAGGCAAAGAAAAAAGCGTAGACCAGAGATGAAACTCGATCTAACGCTTTTTTCTTTGCTCTTTTAATTTAAAAAAGCTAAAATGATAATAAGGTACATTGTGCCTTTACACAAAATTTACAATTACGCTATTTAATTTTTACAATAGTACGTTATTATTAGGAAGTATGTAATTTAGGTAAATGCCTAGGAGGTATAATATGAAATTAATAAATAGTCGATTTCTGTTGATCATTGCATTTGGATTTATTCTAACAGCATGTGGACCTGTAGTAGAAGAAGAATCGATTACTGCAGTTGGGTCATCTGCTTTGCAGCCACTTGTAGAAGCTGCTGGTGAACAATTCAGTTCTGAAAATGTTGGGAAATTTATTAATGTACAAGGCGGAGGTAGTGGAACTGGGTTAAGTCAAATTGCTGCTGATGCAGTAGAAATTGGGAATTCAGATATTTTTGCTGAAGAAAAAGAGGGCATTGATGCCTCTAAATTGGTTGATCATCGTGTGGCTGTTGTCGGAATCACACCAATTGTGACACCCGGAACTGGAGTTACTGATATTAGTATACAAGAACTGCAAGACATCTTTACTGGTAAAATTACTAACTGGTCAGAATTAGGCGGGAAGGATTTACCAATAACGGTTTTAAATCGTGCAGCTGGTAGCGGAACACGTGCTACATTTGAACAATGGGTCTTAGAAGAAGGTCAAAACAGTATTATTACACAAGAGCAAGAATCAAGTGGAACAGTACGTCAAATTGTTGCTAGTACGCCTGGAACAATCAGTTATGTAGCTTTCTCATATGTAAATGAAGATGTGGTCGCTTTATCAATAGATGGGGTAGAACCAACAGATGAAAATGTAAAAACAAATGAATGGCCGATTTGGTCTTATGAACACATGTATACGAATGGAGAACCAACTGGTTTAACAAAAGAATTTCTAGATTACATTTTATCGGACGAAATTCAAGCTACACTGATTGGAGCTTTAGGCTATATTCCAACTAGTGAAATGGAAGTTGAACGAGATGTTGAAGGAAATACAGTACCTATAGAATAGATCATTAAATAAAATGAATAATGAGATAGAAAAGATAGCATGAAGCTGAAGACGATTTTTCAATATGAAAAACCGACTTTCAGCTTGTTGTATTTGAGATAAGAGGAGGGCTTCTTTTGGAAGAGATTCAAGCAAGATTACTTGGAAACTCAAAAAAAGGCAGACTGGAAAAATTAGGAAAAACCGTTAGTTTTATTTGTATCGCTATTATCGTACTTGTAGTTGTGTCGATCTTGTATTTCGTTACGAGCAAAGGTCTTTCTACTTTCTTTACTGATGGAGTTTCTTTTTGGGGCTTTTTAACTGGTTCAATCTGGAATCCAGGAAATGTTAGTGAAGAAGGATTGCCTCTGGTAGGTGCACTTCCAATGATTACAGGGTCATTTTTAGTGACACTGCTATCGGCAGCACTAGCGACACCATTTGCAATCGGTGCGGCAATTTTCATGACTGAAATTTCACCATCTACTGGGAAAAGAGTTTTACAGCCGGTAGTTGAATTATTAGTAGGTATCCCATCTGTTGTTTACGGATTTATTGGGCTGACCGTCGTTGTTCCTTTTGTTCGTTCTATTTTTGGAGGAACGGGTTTTGGTATTTTGTCTGCTACTTTTGTGTTATTTGTTATGATTCTGCCAACCGTAACCAGCATGGCAGTGGACGCTTTAAATGCTGTACCAAGATATTACCGTGAAGCATCTCTTGCTATGGGTGCAACAAGATGGCAAACTATTTATAAAGTTGTTTTAAGAAGCGCAATGCCAGGATTGTTGACAGCTGTTGTTTTTGGAATGGCTCGTGCCTTTGGAGAAGCTCTTGCTGTTCAAATGGTTATTGGTAATGCTGCTTTGATGCCGACAAGTTTAGTGACTCCGGCGTCAACATTAACAAGTATTTTGACTATGAGCATGGGAAATACAGTAATGGGAACCTTAGAAAATAATGTTCTTTGGTCATTAGCCTTGATTCTAATGGTTATGGCACTATTCTTTAACATCTTAACTCGTTGGATTGGTAAGAAAGGGGCTATAAAATAATGAATGCAAAAAAATGGGATAAATTCGCAGTCGGTGTCTTATATGCTTTATCTATGTTCATCGTTCTTATTTTATTCAGCCTACTAGCCTTTATTTTATGGCGAGGTGTACCACAAATTTCATGGGAATTTTTAACTCAACCTGCAAGATCATTCCAAGTGGGCGGCGGGATAGGAATTCAATTATTCAATTCGTTTTACTTGTTACTTTTAACGATGGTGATTAGTGCACCCTTAGCGTTGGGTGCTGCCATTTATTTATCAGAATATGCAAAACAAAACTGGGTGACAGATATCATCAGGACAGCGATAGAAGTGCTGAGTTCCTTGCCTTCCATAGTTGTTGGGCTTTTTGGATTTTTGATCTTTGTTATTCAATTTGATTTTGGCTTTTCAATCCTTTCTGGTGCTCTTGCATTAACGATCTTTAACTTGCCATTGTTAACGCGAACGATAGAAGACTCACTGCAAGCCATACCCGGTGTTCAAAGAGAAGCTGGATTAGCTTTAGGTTTGTCTCGTTGGGAAACAGTCACTCGCATTATTTTACCTGCAGCGTTACCTGGTATTTTAACAGGAATGATCTTAGCTGCTGGACGTATTTTTGGTGAAGCAGCAGCATTGATTTACACTGCTGGACAAAGTGCACCGGCATTAGATTTTGCTAACTGGAATCCACAATCGATCACAAGTCCATTAAATATTATGAGACCAGCTGAAACACTGGCTGTTCATATATGGAAAATCAATAGTGAAGGTGTTATGCCCGATGGAGCACAAGTATCGGCAGGAGCTTCCGCTGTTCTAATCCTTGCAGTATTATTATTTAATTTAGTCGCTCGTTACCTAGGAAGAAAACTTCAAAAGAAAGCTACTTCTGCTTAGCAAAAGAAATGAATTGTGGAAGTATGGCTTCAGTTAGATAAGGAGGATTTAAGGAATGCCCAATCAAGCTAACTTAGAGACAAATGTTTTAAAAATGGCCCCCGGTGCGAAGATTGATTTGTCTACCGAAGATTTACATGTATGGTATGGAGATAATGAAGCAATCAAAGGTGTTTCGTTAGAATTTGAAGAAAATAAAATCACCTCTCTTATCGGACCAAGTGGATGTGGAAAATCAACTTACTTGCGTTCTTTAAACCGGATGAATGATGAAATCGAATCTGCTAGAGTAACAGGAAAAATCATGTACGAAGGCATTGATGTAAATGCTTCAAATATCGATGTATATGAAATGCGTAAAAATATTGGAATGGTATTTCAACGTCCTAACCCATTTAGTAAATCGATTTATGACAATATTGCCTTTGCTTTAAGACGACATGGAGTCAAAGATAAAAATACGTTAGATGAAGCAGTGGAAACCAGTTTAAAACAAGCCGCTTTATGGGATCAAGTGAAAGATCAATTAAATAAAAGTGCCTTGGCCTTATCTGGAGGACAACAACAACGTTTATGTATCGCAAGAGCAATTGCTCTTAAACCAAATATTTTATTATTAGATGAACCAGCAAGTGCATTGGATCCAATTTCTACTAGTCAAGTAGAAGAAACACTACTGCAATTGAAAGAAGATTATTCAATTATTATCGTTACTCACAATATGCAGCAAGCTTCAAGAATCAGTGATTATACAGCTTTCTTTTATGTTGGAAACGTGATTGAGTACGATGAAACGAGAAAAGTTTTTACTCGTCCAAAAATTCAAGCAACAGAAGATTATGTATCTGGTCATTTTGGGTAGGAGGAAAAAGAGTGAGTAATGAAAAATTTATTATTGAATCTAAAGATGTTCATTTATACTATGGAAATAACGAGGCGCTAAAGGGCGTTTCCTTAGACTTTAAGCCACGAGAAATTACTGCCTTAATTGGTCCAAGTGGTTGTGGGAAATCTACTTTTCTAAGAACCTTAAATCGGATGAATGATTTAATTCCGAATGTGACGATCACAGGTAATGTAACATTTGAAAATAAACAGATTTACAGTCCTAAAATGGATACTGTCGAACTAAGAAAAAAAGTAGGAATGGTATTTCAACAACCGAATCCTTTTCCTTTTTCAATCTATGAAAATGTTGCTTACGGTTTGAAAATCGCAGGGATGAAAGACAAAGCTAAGATAGATGCTATTGTAGAAGAAAGCCTGAAAAAAGCAGCAGTTTGGGAAGACGTTAAAGATAAATTGCATAAAAGTGCTCTTTCACTTTCAGGTGGACAACAGCAACGGGTTTGTATTGCACGAGTATTAGCAATTGAACCATCTGTGATTCTATTGGATGAGCCGACAAGTGCTCTAGATCCTATCTCAAGCGCAAAAATTGAAAACATGCTATTAGAACTAAAAAAAGATTATACCATGATAATTGTTACCCATAACATGCAACAAGCATCAAGAATATCTGATAATACAGCATTTTTCTTAAATGGACACTTGATTGAGCATGGGGAAACAAGACAAATTTTTACAAGTCCTAAAGAAAAAGAAACAGAAGACTATATTTCTGGACGTTTTGGGTAATTCGTTGCATAATTAAGAAAATGGTATAGGAGTGATGGAAAGTGAGACGAGTATTTGAAGAGGAACTAAATGATTTACACGTTCATTTTTTTGAAATGGGAAAAATGGTTAATGAAGCAATCTATAAATCAGTAAAAGCCTTTGTAAATCATGATAAAGAGCTTGCTCAAGAAGTGATTGTCGGAGACTTAGAAATTAACAGACACGAAGTTGAGTTAGAGAAACAATGTTTTGAAATGATTGCATTACAACAACCGGTTACAACAGACTTAAGAAAAATTGTAACGGTTATGAAAGCTTGTGCGGATCTTGAAAGAATGGGTGATCATGCGGTCAGTATTGCAAAATCTACTATTCGAGTAAAAGGAAATAAACGCATTTATGAAGTTGAAGCAGAGATTGCTGAAATGTCTGAAAAAGTCAAAGTGATGGTTCAAGGCGTTTTAGATGCATATGTAAATTTTGATGCAGAAAAAGCTGAAAAAGTAGCTTTAAGTGATCGATCAGTAGATAAAGATGCAAAAAGAATTCATCATGACTGTATTGAACACATGAAAGCTGATTCAGATATTGTATTAGGAGGAACAGACTATATGCTGGTTGCTGGATACCTAGAACGAATTGGGGATTATGTAACAAACATCTCTGAGTGGATCGTTTATTTGGATACTGGTAAAGTAGTTGAATTAAATACTCATAACAAAAGTACTCCTATAAACTAAATATAGAAAAAAACGGCTGGAATAATATTCTAGTCGTTTTTTTTTAGCACATAATGAGACGCGTAAAACCAAGCATCTTTTGCTTTATTTGGTTTTCTATGTTAGGATTATAAAAATTTACCAAAGGGAAGGAATGAAATGAGATGGGAATGCATCAATACATTAAAAGCTTGAGTGATTTAGAAAACATCTTTCGCTGTCCTGGAAAGTTTAAATACGAAGATCACTCTGTCGCAGCTCATTCGTTTAAAGTTACTCAAATTGCACAGTTTCTAGGAACTGTAGAAGAACAAGCAGGCAATGAAATCAATTGGAGAGCACTATATGAAAAAGCGCTCAATCATGACTATACAGAACTTTTCATAGGAGATATTAAAACGCCTGTTAAATATGCGACACCTGAATTAAGAGGAATGTTAGCAGATGTTGAAGATTCAATGACGGACAACTTCATAAAAAAAGAAATTCCAAAAGAATTCCAAGCTGCGTATTTTGAACGATTAAAAGAAGGAAAAGATGAAACTTTAGAAGGTCAAATTTTATCTGTTTCAGACAAAGTTGATCTACTTTATGAATCTTTTGGGGAAATTCAAAAGGGAAATCCGGAACGAGTTTTTACTGAAATTTATGAAGAATCTTTAAAAACAATTTTAGAATTCAGACATTTGACGAGCGCGCATTACTTTTTGAAAGAAGTGCTACCTGATTTATTAAGTGGGAATTTTACGAATCAAGATCAATTACAAAAAATAACGCAACGAATTGTTAATGACTCATTAAGTGACTAACAGGTGATTGATGATGAACAAACGTTCGCCAAAGATAATAAAATATGATAAACTAGTAAGATAAAGGTAGGATGCATGTAGCTATCCTATTTTTTGTGTTTTCGTTAAACTATTCTTATAAACTAAATTTGAAGCATTAAAAATAACTAAAAAGGAAGTAAGCAAATGGCACATGATAAAATTACTGTCAAAGGCGCGCGTTCACATAATCTGAAAAACATTGATGTAACGATACCAAGAGACAAACTAGTAGTTGTTACCGGATTATCAGGGTCAGGTAAGAGTTCTTTAGCTTTCGATACTTTATATGCTGAAGGACAAAGACGTTATGTTGAAAGTCTTTCAGCGTATGCTCGTCAATTTCTTGGTCAAATGGATAAACCAGATGTGGATAGTATAGATGGATTAAGTCCGGCTATCTCGATCGATCAAAAAACAACCAGTAAAAATCCACGTTCTACAGTAGGAACGGTAACGGAGATCAATGATTATTTAAGATTATTGTATGCTCGTATTGGTCATCCTATTTGTCCAAATGATGGTACGGAGATTTCTAGTCAGTCTGTTGAGCAAATGGTGGACCGTGTACTAGAATATCCTGAGGGAACAAGAATCCAATTACTAGCTCCTATTGTTGTTGGAAAAAGAGGTCAGCACAAGAAAGTTTTTGATAAAGTTAAAACTGAAGGCTACGTTCGTGTAAGAGTAAACAAAGAAATGTATGATATTACTGATGATATTGAGTTGGAAAAAAATAAAAAACACGATATTGAAATTGTTATTGACCGAATTGTAGTCAAAGAAGGCATCCGTTCGCGTTTATTTGATTCCTTCGAAGCAGCCTTACGCTTAGCAGAAGGGTATGCGATTGCGGATATTATGGGTCAAGAAGAAGTATTATTTAGCGAGCATTACGCATGTCCTTACTGTGGGTTTACTGTTGGTGAATTAGAACCTCGATTATTTTCATTTAATGCACCATTTGGTTCTTGTCCCGATTGTGATGGACTAGGCATTAAATTAGAGGTAGATGTTGATTTAGTTGTGCCAGATAAAAGCTTATCGTTGAAAGACGGAGCTATTTTGCCATGGAATCCGATTAGTTCAAATTATTATCCGCAAATGTTGGAACAAGCCTGTAAACATTTTAACATTGATATGACCATTCCATTTGAAGAATTGCCCGAAGAAGAACAAGATTTTGTTTTAAAAGGTTCAAAAGGAGAATTGTTCCATTTTCATTATAAAAATGATTTTGGCGGTGTACGTGATGTCGATATCCCATTTGAAGGTGTATTGACGAATATTGAAAGACGGTACCGTGAAACAAGCAGTGATTTTACAAGAGACCAAATGAGGTTGTACATGACGGAATTGGCTTGCCAATCTTGCGGTGGAAAACGATTAAATCCAGAAGCATTATCTGTAAAAGTTGCTGGAAAAGATATTGGGGAAGTTTGTGAATATCCGATTGAAAAATCGATGCAATTTTTCGAAGAATTATCTCTATCTGAGCATGATGTCATTATTGCAAAGCCTATCTTGAAAGAAGTAAACGATCGATTGAGTTTCTTGAAGAATGTTGGGTTGAATTATTTAACCCTAAGTCGAACTGCAGGTACTTTATCTGGGGGAGAAGCACAGCGTATTCGCCTGGCAACTCAGATTGGATCTAATTTGTCGGGTGTTTTATATATACTAGACGAGCCTTCAATAGGGCTGCATCAAAGAGATAACAATCGGCTTATTGAATCATTGCAAAAAATGCGTGATTTAGGAAACACACTGATTGTTGTTGAACATGATGAAGACACTATGAGAGCTGCCGATTATTTGATTGATATAGGTCCTGGTGCGGGTGAAAAAGGCGGAGAAATCATGGCCATCGGAACACCTGAAGAAGTCGCTAATAATAAGAATTCCTTAACAGGTGCTTACTTATCGGGGAAAAAATTCATACCTGTTCCTAAAGAGCGAAGGGCAGAAGATAAAGGTGTCATTCGTGTTAAAGGAGCAGCTGAGAACAACTTAAAAAATGTAAATGTTGATTTTCCACTAGGCCGTTTTGTAGCTGTTACGGGTGTTTCGGGTTCTGGTAAGAGTTCTTTAGTCAATTCTATTTTGAAAAAGACATTATCTCGTGATTTAAATCGTTCAAAACAAAAACCGGGGAAATACAAATCGTTAGAAGGTCATAAAGGATTAGAAAAAGTTATTGATATTGACCAAAGTCCAATAGGGCGTACACCTCGAAGCAACCCAGCAACGTATACAAGTGTATTTGATGATATGCGCGATTTATTTGCTCAAACAAATGAAGCTAAAATAAGAGGGTACAAAAAAGGGCGGTTTAGTTTCAATGTGAAAGGCGGACGTTGTGAAGCATGTAGAGGAGATGGGATTTTAAAAATCGAAATGCATTTCCTTCCTGATGTCTACGTACCGTGTGAAATTTGTCATGGGACACGTTACAATTCAGAAACATTAGAGGTCAGATACAAAGGGAAAAATATCTCTGAGGTGCTGAACATGACAATAGAAGAAGCGGTTGTCTTTTTTGAAAATGTTCCTAAAATTCGTAAAAAATTACAAACAATCATCGATGTTGGATTGGGATATGTAACTCTTGGGCAACCGGCTACTACACTATCAGGTGGGGAAGCGCAACGAATGAAGTTGGCTAGTGAACTGCGTAAAAGTTCAAATGGAGATAACTTCTATATCTTAGATGAGCCTACTACAGGATTGCATACAGATGATATTGCGCGACTATTAGTGGTACTAAATAGATTAGTTGAAGCTGGCAACACCGTTTTAGTCATTGAACATAATTTGGATGTGATTAAAACAGCGGACTATGTGATCGATTTAGGACCAGAAGGTGGAGCTGGCGGAGGTACGATTATCGCTACTGGAACCCCAGAGGAAGTTGCTAAGGTCAAGAAAAGCTTCACTGGACAATACTTGAATGAAATTTTGAAAAGAGATAAAAAACGCGAAAAAATGATTGAACAGTCAATTGGAAATTAAGAGTTGTTTAACAAAACGGTTTTGGAATTTAAAAGAAATTACTTCCGGAATGAACTACTCTACCAACATTAACAAATGCGCGTAAAATCAAATTGTACAAAAAGGACGAATTTAGCTGTGATCAATCAGCTGAATTCGTCCTTTTTAAAGTATTTCTTTTTTAAATTTAGTTGTTTCATGTTAAACTTAGCGTGAAAACTGACCTCCTGTTCAGACTATGTAACGATAGTAAAATCGTACTTAAGTCCTATGACAAATTTCCTTAGATGACGCATAATAATGGTAACAACAAAGACAGTATACAACTAACTTTTAACATTATCAGGCAAACACTACTAGAGGAATTAGAAAATTTTAAGGAGGAAATGACCATGAAACAAAGAGAAAGAATACTCGAACTAGTTAAACAAGGGATCATCTCTACTGAAGAAGCCTTAGTTTTACTAGAAAATGCAGCAAAAAAAGAAGGTAAAGAAGCAATTAAAAAAGAACAAGCTCATACGCAAGAGAAAACAGATACACCACCTAAACCTGAAACACCATTTTTTAATGAAGAAACAGAAACTGATTCAGAGTTCTTAAAATCAGAAGAAACTAGTCAAGATGAAGCGTTTTCTGCTGAAGAGCAAAAGGATCGTGAGCAGCTTGAAAAGATATTAGAAAGTTTATCTAATGAAGCATCGTCTTATTCTGCTGAATTAGATGAAAAGAATCTGGAAATTGCTACACTTAAAGCTAAACTTAAAATGGTAAAAGAAAAATTAATGGTACTTGAAACCAAAGAAGATTTAGATGAATTACATCCTGAAAAAGCTCCTGAAATGAATCAAATGAAAAATGAAATCACTGAATTAGAAGTTCAACTGAAAGATTTAGAAGAAGACAAAGGTGAATTAGAAAATCAATTGAGAACTGTAAAAAGAAAACAATGGGGTACTCAAAAGAAACAAATTTCAGAAAAATTTGAGATACCAGAAGATTGGAAAGAAACAGCCAATGAAACATTGAATCAAGTAACAGGAAAAGTAGTGGATACTGGAAATCAATTTGGTAAGTTCATGAAAGAAACGTTCTCCACAGTGATGGAAAATATGGACTGGAAAGACGTTAATGTTCGTGTACCAGGTTTAGCTTCAACAAAATTCACACATGAGTTTAATTATCCTGAAAGTACAGCATCTATTTTAGATGTAAAAGTTGCAAACGGAAATGTACTATTTAAAAACTGGGACAGCCAAGATATCAAAGTTGAAGCTGATGTTAAAATTTATGGTAAATTAGACACTGCAACACCATTAGAAGCATTTGAAAAACGTAGCACGGTGGAAGTGACTGATGAAAAAATGGTATTCCATGTTCCTAACAAACGGATACGTTGTGACTTAGTATTCTACCTTCCTGAAAGAGTATACGATCATACCGCAATCAATCTTTTGAATGGAAATGTGAAATTTGAAGATTTTGAAGGAAAAGATTTCTATGTTAAATGTACAAATGGCAATGTATTTTTCCAAAATCTAACGGCTACCATGTTAGAAACTGATGGTGTTAATGGTACCGTTACAGTATTAGATAGCACAGTAAGAGATCTGATGGTGAAAAGTGTTAATGGCGGAATCGTTGCACAGGGTAAAATTAAGAGTGGAAATCTTTCAACGGTTAATGGTACTGTAAAAGTTACATTAGAAGGTGAAGATTTAACACGTATGGCAGCTTCTTCTGTTAATGGAAGTGTAAAAGTTTCTTTTCCTAAACAGTATAGTATAGAAGGCGAAGCAAAAAGTAATTTAGGAACGATTCAAAATAGAGTTGGGAATCTTGAAACTATTAAGGAAAGAAAAGATCGTACAAGTCAACTTCTAGAGTTTAGAAGAATAGCGGATACGCAACTATTAGTGTTGAAATTAGAAACAACAACAGGTAATATTTTATTAAAAGAAGCAGATGAACTAGTTTGAAAAAATGTGAAAACTCAGAGAGGTGAATGAAAATGAAAAAATTGACTAAATCAAGAGACAATAAAATGGTGAGCGGTGTCTTAGCTGGTATCGCAGAATATTTCGGCTTTGATCCAACAATGCTCCGTATTATTTATGGAGCAGCTACTTTAATCGGAGTCGGTTCGCCGTTTATTCTGTACATCGTGCTAGCTATTGTGATTCCAGAAGCTCCTAGAACGAATAATTCAGAAAATACAGGTACGTATGGATTCAAACCAGGAAATAATCGACCAGAAAAAAAAGAACCACGTAAAGAAGCTGAGAAAGTTAAAGAGGAAGACTGGAGTGACTTTTAGTGAGATTCTGGCAAAAAATTGTTGTTAATGCCTTGATTTTCTTAGCCTTAGCTGGTTTTTTGCAAAATATGTTCTACGTGGAAAGCGTATGGGTAGCGTTAGGAGCAAGTCTTGTCTTGGCCATTTTGAATATGGCTATAAAGCCGATATTGTTTATCCTATCCTTACCTATTACTCTTTTAACTCTTGGACTATTCACTATCGTTATTAATGCAGCCATGTTGAGTTTGACCGCTGCAATTGTAGGTAGCGGATTTGAATTTTCATCATTTGGAGCAACGATGCTTGTTGCTATCTTGATGTCGCTAGTCAATATGTTATTAAATAGTCAAATAAGACAACCTAAGTGATTTGGCAATATGAGAAAAGGTGTATTAAGACCCGAGTTTTCTAAATTAGATGTCGGGTCTTTTTTTAATACATTTTACCAAAATAATCAGATAGTCATAGGAGCTGAGACGGTTGTTTCATTTCCTATGACTATTTTTTTGTTTTTAAAAGAAAATTAAACTTATAAAATGAGTAATGTTGAAGCTTTTATTTTTTTGAATAGGTTTTCTTTCTATTTCCTTTAAACAGAAGGATTAAAATGGTAAAATGAGAATCATGTAGGGGTTTTAAACTATTAAAAATGAAAGTAAAAAAAGATCTTTAAACAGAGGAGAAAAAATTATGACCAAAAGTGTAACTGTAAAACAATTAGTAGACTCTCTGAAGTTAGAAGTACATAACGGAGAGGAATTTCTTGATCGCAAAATTTTAACAGATGATATTTCACGACCTGGTCTTGAACTTACTGGTTATTTTAATTATTATCCTCAAGAACGGATACAATTATTCGGTAGAACGGAAATTTCTTTTTCTGAGCAAATGACTAGTGATGAACGGTTAATTGTGATGCGAAGAATGTGTCAGCCAGATACACCTGCATTTCTTATTTCAAGAGGACTAACTCCTCCGAAAGAGTTGGTACAAGCAACAACTGAAAAAAGCATTCCTTTACTCTTATCTCCACAATCAACTACGCGTTTATCTAGCAATGTAACGAATTTCTTAGAAGCTGAATTAGCTGAACGTATTGCTATGCATGGTGTGCTAGTAGATATTTATGGAATGGGTGTTATGATCACTGGAGATAGTGGAGTAGGTAAAAGTGAAACGGCTTTGGAATTAATTAAAAGAGGACACCGACTTGTAGCCGATGACCGCATTGAGTTGTATGTAATCGATGATAAAAAAATCGTAGGAGAGCCACCTGAAATTTTAAGTCATTTAATGGAGATTCGTGGAATAGGTATTATAGATGTCGTCAATCTATTTGGGGTTGGATCAATCCGTTTAAGTAAAGTGGTTAATTTAGTGGTTAATTTAGAACTTTGGGATAAAGAAAAAACGTATGATCGATTAGGTAGTGGAGATGAAAAACAACGTATTTTAAATGTTGATGTACCCAAAATTTCGATTCCAGTTAGAACGGGACGTAATTTGGCAATCATTATTGAAAGTGCAGCGATGAATACCAGAGCAAAAATCATGGGGTACAATGCTACTGAAACATTCGAACGCAATTTAGAAAAATTAATCAAAAAAAATTCAACTGAACAGTAAGATTGGAGATTAAAGTATGAGCAATCTGTTAGGAGCAATTAATCCAATTGCCTTTTCATTAGGACCTCTTGATGTATATTGGTACGGAATCATTATCGCTGCAGCTATATTTGTAGCAATTTTTTTAAGTACACGAGAGGCTGAAAAAAGAGGAATTGATGGAGAGCATATCGTGGATATGGCTCTTTGGGCGCTCCCGATAGCTTTCATTGGAGCACGTTTGTATTATGTAGTATTTGAATTAGACTATTATCTTCAAAATCCTGGTGAAATCATAGCAATTTGGAATGGTGGTATAGCGATTTATGGTGGCTTGATTGCGGGGGGATTAACTGTCTACTGGTACACAAAGAAACATGGGATTCCGCTTTGGTTAATGTTGGATATTTTAGCACCAAGCGTATTGCTAGCGCAAGCAATTGGACGTTGGGGCAATTTTATGAATCAAGAAGCTCATGGAGGAGAAGTAACAAAATCGTTTTTAGAAAATCTATTCTTGCCTGAATTTATTATTAATCAGATGGAAATTAACGGTCTGTACTACCAACCTACTTTTTTATATGAGTCTGTATGGAGTTTAGTTGGTTTTGTACTAATTGTTATCTTGCGAAATAAGAAACATTTATTTAGACAAGGTGAAGTGGCATTGAGTTATGTACTATGGTATTCTCTTGGACGTTTCTTTATTGAAGGTCTTAGGACAGATAGCTTATGGATTTTTGATTTTATTCGTGTGTCGCAAGCTTTATCTGTTGTTTTATTTATAGGAGCACTCAGCCTATGGATTTACAGAAGAAGAGATTACCCGCCTGTTCCGTATTATTTAGATGGAATGAACCAACCAGAAAAGAAACAGTCGAAATAAAGGAGCCTGAGTAAAATGTCAAAGAAAGTAGCCGTTTTAGGAGCTGGTTCTTGGGGAACTGCTTTAGCAATGGTATTAGAAGAAAATGGAAATGATGTTCGTATATGGAGTCATAAAGCAAAACAAGCAGATGAAATTAATCTTAAACACACCAATAAATTTTATTTGCCTGCAGTTGTTTTAGCTGACAGGATTAACGCAACTCATCATATTGAAGAAGCGATTAAAGATGCCGAAGTGATTGTTTTTGTGGTTCCAACAAAAGCTATTCGTGAAGTCGCTAAGAAAGTTGCACCATTTTTAACTAAGCCAACGGTCATTGTTCATGCAAGCAAAGGGCTAGAGCAAGAGAGTCACAAACGTATTTCAGAAATTTTAGAAGAAGAAATTCCCGAAAGCAAACGTCAAGCGGTTGTAGCTTTATCGGGTCCTAGTCACGCTGAAGAAGTTGCGCTTAAAGATTTAACGACAATAACAGCAGCCTCAAAAAATGACGAAGCTGCTAAAATCGTACAAGAATTATTTATGAACGATTACTTTAGAATTTATACTAACGATGATATTATCGGCGTTGAATTGGGTGCAGCTTTGAAAAATATTATTGCAGTAGGAGCCGGAGCACTTCAAGGATTAGGTTATGGCGATAATGCAAAGGCAGCTTTAATGACTAGAGGGTTAGCTGAAATAAGCCGCTTAGGTGTAGCCTTTGGTGCAGATCCAATCACTTTTCTTGGATTAAGTGGTGTAGGGGATTTAATTGTCACTTGTACAAGTATCCATTCTAGAAACTGGCGAGCTGGTCACATGTTAGGCAAAGGAAACAGCTTGAAAGAAGTTCTTGAAAGTATGGGAATGGTAGTAGAAGGAATTGCAACCACTAAAGCAGCATATGAATTAGCTCAGGAAAAAGGGATTGAGATGCCAATTACTGCAGCAATTTACGAAGTATTGTATAATGGAGCTAAAGTTGAAGATATTATTGTCTCATTGATGCAACGAGAAGGAAAATCAGAAGCATAAGGAAATAAATACCCATTATCTAAATCAATTGGAGGAATAAAAGACATGCAAAAAGTACGTAAAGCGATTATCCCCGCAGCAGGATTAGGAACACGATTTTTACCAGCAACAAAAGCTATGGCTAAAGAAATGTTACCAATTGTAGACAAACCAACGATTCAGTTTATTGTAGAAGAAGCAATTAACTCTGGGATTGAGGATATTTTAATTGTAACTGGGAAAAGCAAGCGACCTATTGAAGACCACTTTGACTCAAATCCAGAACTGGAAGCTAATCTAAAATCTAAAGGAAAAATGGAACTTTTAGAATTAGTCGAAGAAACAACTGGCTTAAATTTATTTTTTGTTCGCCAATCTTATCCAAAAGGTTTAGGCGATGCAGTTTTACAAGCCAAAGCATTTGTCGGAAATGAACCATTTGTTGTTATGCTTGGAGATGATTTAATGGAAGATGAAGTTCCGCTAACCAAACAACTGATTAACGGATACGACAAAACCCATGCATCAAATATTGCCGTAATGAAAGTGCCTCATGAGGAAACCTCAAAATATGGAATTATTGATGTGGAAGGACAAGTAGACGAAACAACTTATAATGTTCGTCGTTTTGTTGAAAAACCAAATCCAGAAGATGCACCAAGTGATTTAGCGATCATTGGACGTTACTTATTAACTCCTGAAATCTTTGATATTTTAGAAACACAAGAACCAGGTGCTGGAAATGAAATTCAACTAACGGATGCAATCGATACTCTAAATAAAACGCAACGTGTTTTTGCACATGAGTTTAAAGGAACCCGTTATGATGTTGGAGATAAATTTGGCTTCTTGAAAACAAGCATCCAATATGGCTTGAGACACCCAGAAATAAAAGATTCTTTAAATGAATACATTATTGAATTAGGCAAAAAATTAGAAGCTGAATAACAGATATTAAATAAAATACAAAGAGGTGAGCGAAAAATCGTTTACCTCTTTGTATTTTTCTGCCTTGAACAAGACCTATTAAAAATACCACCTATATGCTATACTGATTAGTAAATGTTACTTTAGAGGAGGATTGCATATGTCTGAAATTGAAAATCAAAAGGCGACGATTATAGAAGTTATTCCAACAAGTGAATTTTATTTTAAGCGTGGAATTGCTGCATTTCAAAAAAATGAAATGGATCGTGCAAAAAAATACTTCTCACGAGCAGTAACTTTATCAAAAAACGAAGAGGAAAGTATTTTTGCCTCTTGCCAATTAGCTATTTGTTATCAACATACTGGTGAATACGATGAATCAATCAAAATTTTAGATGAACTAATTAAAAACAGTGGCGATATTTTCGCAGAAGCCTACTATTTCCAAGCCAATAATTATGCTTTTTTAGAAGATTTAGAGCAGTCATTAATATTAGTGGAACAATACCTGACTCTAGACCCAGACGGTGACTTTGTTGACGAAGCATCTGAGTTGCAAGAAACACTAAAAATGGAATTAAATGAATTTTAATAGCAAATGCTTATTTACTTCTAATTTGTAAGCAAAAAAATAGCGATTATTTCCAAAAAGGTGTAAAGTAAGATTAAACGATTAAGGAAAATGAGGGGTTTTATAATGGAAACAGAAGAAAAAATTTATGATGTTGTTGTTATTGGAAGCGGCCCAGCAGGGATGACAGCTGCTTTATATGCTTCAAGATCAAATTTATCTACGCTGATGTTGGAACGCGGAGTACCCGGCGGACAAATGATCAATACAGCAGAAATTGAAAATTATCCTGGGTTTAATAGTATCGCAGGACCAGAGTTATCTGAAAAGATGTTTGAAGGTTCTAAGCAATTTGGAGTAGAGTATGCGTATGCTGATGTTAAAGAAATTCAACAAGGAACAGAATACAAAACAATTATTGCTGGAAAAAAAATCTTTAAAACACGCTCAATCATTATTGCAACTGGTGCAGAACACCGTAAATTAAGTGTTGGTGGCGAAAATGAATACAATGGCCGTGGTGTCTCTTACTGTGCCGTTTGTGATGGAGCTTTTTTCCGTAATAAAGAGTTAGTAGTTGTTGGCGGAGGAGACTCGGCTGTTGAAGAAGGAACTTATTTAACTCAATTTGCTAAAAAAGTTACAATCATTCACCGTCGTGATGAGCTAAGAGCTCAAAAAATCCTTCAAGATAGAGCTTTTAAGAATGAAAAAGTTGATTTCATTTGGGATTCTACCGTAGAAAATATTTATGGTGATGAAAACAAAGTAACAGGTGTCAAAGTTAGAAACGTTCATACAAGTGAAGTCACAGAATTTCCTGCAGATGGCGCATTTATTTATGTCGGTATCTTGCCAAACACAGATAAATTTAGAGACTTAGGTATTACGGATGAAGAAGGTTGGATTCCAACTAATGAAACAATGGAAACTTCACAACCTGGAATTTTTGCTATTGGAGATGTTCGTTTAACTCCTTTACGTCAAGTTGCAACAGCTGTTGGTGACGGTAGTTTAGCAGGTAATGCTGTCTTCCACTATGTTGAGAAACTAAAGGAAAGCTTAGAAGCAAAAGCGATTAGTTCAAAATAATAGCAAAGTAAAAATAATTTTAAAAAGTAACAAAAAAAGAAACAAGAGAAATCTTGTTTCTTTTTTTGTGGAAATAATCGTTACCCATATTGATTATTTTTTGCAATTAGAATGGTTAATGAACTATAAAAAGGTCAACCGATTATTTGAATTGAAAAGTGTGCTAGGATGAATAAGAAGTGGTATACTTACAAGGGAAGCGTTAACGAAAAAATTAAAAACTACTAATTATGTAAAGGGTGAATTGAAATGAGCTGGAGAGAGACTTATCAACTTTGGGAAAATTTTAATGATTTAGAAACTGAATTAAAAGAAGAATTAAAATCTTTAAAAGATGATTCGGATACATTAGAAGATGCATTTTATGCTCCTCTAGAATTTGGAACGGCAGGCATGCGCGGAATCATTGGTGCAGGTGTTAATCGTATGAATGCTTACACAGTAAGACAAGCAACAGAAGGGCTAGCTCTTTTTATGGACAGCCTTGGAAATGAAACGCAAAAACGTGGAGTCGCAATCGCTTATGATTCAAGACATAAGTCTCCAGAATTTGCTATGGAAGCTGCAAGAACACTTGGAGCACATGGAATTCCAGCTTTTGTTTTTGAAAGTCTTCGTCCAACACCAGAATTATCTTTTGCTGTTCGTCATTTAAATGCATTTGCAGGAATCATGATTACTGCAAGTCACAACCCAGCTGAATATAATGGGTACAAAGTGTACGGAGAAGATGGTGGCCAAATGCCGCCTAAAGAAGCAGATGCTTTAACAGCCTATGTTCGCAGTGTCGAAAATATTCTTGAAATTGAAGCATTATCACAAGAAGACCTTGAATCACAAGGACTACTTACGATTATTGGAGAAGATGTAGATAGCGAATACTTAAAAAATGTGGAAAAAGTTACGGTTAATTCAGAGTTAGTGAAGGAAATGAGCAAAGAGATGAAATTAGTCTATACGCCACTTCATGGAACTGGAAAAATGTTAGGCGAAAGAGCTTTGAAAAATGCCGGATTTGAATCTATTTACCTTGTTCCAGAACAAGCTGAAGCAGATCCTGATTTCCCGACTGTTAAATCTCCTAATCCTGAGGAACCTGGCGCATTTGAATATGCAGTCAATTTAGGTCAAGAAATTGATGCTGATGTATTAGTGGCAACAGATCCAGATGCTGACCGATTGGGAATAGCTGTTAAGACTGCAGAAGGCCATTATGAAGTGTTAACAGGAAATCAAATTGCAAGTTTGATGCTACACTATTTATTAACTGCACAAAAAGAAGCAGGCACATTACCAACTAACGGAGTGGTTCTTAAGTCGATTGTTTCTAGTGAATTGCCTACGCAAATCGCAGATAGTTTTAATGTCAAAATGGTGGACGTTTTAACAGGGTTTAAATTTATTGCTGAAAAAATCAAGCAATATGAAACTGATGGCAGTCAAACTTTCTTGTTCGGTTTTGAAGAAAGCTATGGTTACCTGGTGTCACCATTTGTACGTGACAAAGATGCCATTCAAGCTCTTGTGCTGATTGCAGAAGTAGCTGCTTATTATAAACAAAAAGGCGATACATTATACGATGGATTGAAACAAATTTTCCATAACTATGGTCACTTTAAAGAAAAAACAATTTCCATCAGCATGCAAGGCATTACCGGAGCTGAAAAAATTAAAGCGTTAATGGTGAAATTCCGTGAAGAGTCACCAAAAGAATTTGCTGGAATTGAAGTTGAATGCGTAGAAGATTTTTCAATCTCCAAACGTACGCTTCATGATGGGACAATTGAAGATATTGATATGCCTACAGCTGATGTCTTGAAATACAAATTAGTCGACAACAGTTGGATTGCTATCCGTCCTTCAGGAACAGAACCAAAAATCAAATTCTACATTGGTGCATGTGATGATTCAGGCGTAGAGATTGAAAATAAAGTTATTCGTCTTGAAGAAAGCATCAATTCAATTGTGAAGGAATAAAAAATAACGGAAAAACAACGCAAAGTAACTAAATTTATACTGACCCTTAAATGTTAGACCAAAAATCTAGCGTTTGGAGGTCAGTTTTTTTATGTAATCTAGAATACAAAAATGTCGTACCTTTGGCAAATTGACTAAGGATTGATTAAGTTTCAAGGAAAAGCTTGAGATAACTATACACGACACACCCGGCATGCTATAATGAGTTAAGTGAAGTCCAAAGAACCAAAAGAAAGAGGCGAATAAGATGGTAGATAGTCTACAATTAGTCATTCTTACTGGAATGAGTGGAGCAGGTAAAACAGTGGCAATGCAGAGTTTTGAGGATATGGGTTATTTTTGTGTGGACAATATGCCGCCAAGCTTACTGCCGAAATTTTGGGAATTAGTTAAAGAATCTGGTAAATTAACAAAAATTGCTTTAGTGATTGATTTACGTTCGAGAGCCTTCTTTGAAGAAATCGTAACAGCTTTGGAATCTATGGATAATACCTCTTTTGTGACCACAAAAATAGTCTATTTAGATGCAAGTGATGAAGAATTGGTTTCTCGTTATAAAGAAACACGACGCACACATCCTTTAGCAATGAATGGACGTCTTATTGTAGGAATAAAAAAAGAAAGAGAATTATTAGAAGACATAAAAGGGCGAGCACAAATTGTGATTGATACAACGAAATTGACGCCACGACAATTAAGAGAAAAAATCAATAGTAATTTTAAAACTGTTGATACTGAGTTATTTAGAATTGAAATGGTATCATTTGGATTCAAATATGGCTTACCAATTGATGCAGATGTAGTGATGGATGTCCGCTTTTTACCTAATCCTCATTATATTGATAGTTTAAGACCATTAACAGGTCAAGATAAACCTGTTTATGACTATGTAATGAAACAACCAGAAACAGAAATATTTTATCGTAAATTTACAGATTTATTAGAGTATATTTTGCCGGGATACAAAAAAGAAGGTAAAAACAATGTTACTATCGCAATTGGCTGTACGGGTGGAAAACACCGTTCAGTAGCCTTAGTTGAACGGATTGCTCAGAAAATTGAAATCGATGGGTACCCTGTCCATGTAACTCATCGCGATAAAGGAAAGGTTAAAGAATCGGTGAATCGTTCATGATACAAGAAAGAAAGAAAAATAGACCTAAAATTGTGGTCATTGGCGGAGGTACTGGATTACCTGTAATTTTGAATGGTTTAAAATCAAAAGAAGCAGATGTAACAGCCATTGTAACTGTTGCTGATGATGGAGGAAGTAGCGGAACGTTAAGGAACTATGCCAATATCGTTCCGCCAGGAGATATTCGTAATGTGTTGATCTCTCTTTCCAATATTCCTCCTGTTCAAAAAGAAATTTTTCAGTATCGATTTGATACAAATGATAACTTTTTAGCAGGACACTCAATTGGGAACCTGGTCATTGCGGCTATGTCTGAAATGAGAGGAAGTATTTTTGAAGCCATTCAATTATTGTCTAAAATGATGTTAGTAGAGGGACACGTTTACCCAGCAGCAGAAGAACCTTTAACGTTGCATGCTATTTTTGAAGATGGGTCTAAAATTTCAGGCGAATCAAAAATTGCCAAAGAAAGAAAAAAAATAGAACGTGTATATGTAACAACAGTAGAAGATGATCATAAAGCTAAAGCTTCTAGAAAAGTCATTGCAGCTATTCATGATGCAGATATGGTTGTTTTAGGACCAGGAAGCTTATTCACGAGTATTTTACCCAATCTAATGATTGATGATTTAGGGGAAGCGGTTAAAGAGACTGAAGCAAAAGTTGTTTACATTTGCAATATCATGACTCAGCTTGGCGAAACCGAAAATTTTACGGATGCTGATCACATATGTGTGTTGCATCAACACTTAGGAAAAAAATTCATTGATACGGTTTTGGTTAATATCGGTGAAGTTCCGGAAAACTATATGGATACCGAACGCTATAATGAGTACTTAGTACAAGTAGCCCATGATTTTAAAGGATTAGCTGAGGAAGTTCCTTCTATTATATCGGATGATTTCCTTGAATTAAGAGACCAAGGAGTCTTTCATAATGGAACAAAAGTTGTGGATGAATTATTTAAAATAGCTTTTGATAATAGACGATTAGAAAAAAGAAATAATTACTAAATAAAGGAATAAATAATAGAAAGGGGGTTACTCCATGTCTTATGCCTCAGAAGTAAAAAAAGAATTGACTCAATTAGAAGTTCATAGGGAGCACGCTAAAGCTGAGTTAGCTGCGTTAATTCGCATGAATGGAACGGTTGGCTTAGTTGATAAAAAATTTATTTTAAACGTACAAACTGAAAATGCAGCTATTGCAAGAAGAATCTATGTGTTGTTGAAAGATCATTTTGATGTTGAAAGTGAATTGTTGGTTCGGCGGAAAATGAAATTAAAGAAAAACAATGTGTATATTGTACGGTTAAAACACGGAACGAAAGAGGTTCTCTCAGATTTATCTATTATGGAGGGAATGTCTTTTCATAGCCATGTTTCAGACGAAGTAATGATGAATACTCAAAAAGTAAAATCGTATTTACGAGGCTCTTTTTTAGCAGGAGGATCCGTGAATAATCCAGAAACAAGTCGTTATCATCTTGAAATTCATTCGAGTTATGAGGAACATAATGATGATATTTGTCAAATGATGAATCAATTCGATATGAACGCTCGTACATTAGAAAGACGAAATGGGTATATTACTTATTTGAAAGAAGCAGAAAAAATTGCGGATTTTTTAGCTTTAATTGGCGCAACAAGTGGAATGCTTAAGTTTGAAGATGTACGAATCATCAGAGATATGAGGAATTCAGTAAATCGTTTAGTCAATTGTGAAAATGCCAATCTAAATAAGACGATTGATGCGGCAAGTAAACAAATTGAAAGCATTAAATTTATTGATGAGATGATTGGATTAGATAAAATTCCCACAAAACTAAGAGAAATCGCACTTGTGCGTTTAGAATATCCAGAAGTAACGCTAAAAGAATTAGGAGAAATGATTCCTAGCGGGACAATTAGTAAATCCGGAATCAATCATCGTTTGCGCAAGCTGAATGAGATGGCAGAAAACTTAAGAACTAAGGAACATACAAGATCCGTTGTAGGCAATTAAAAAAATATATGTATAAAGACATGAAAGAAATTTATCGTTTCGGAGAGAAATGTAGACTTGGTCAGTCTATAAATTCTGCTTGTTTTTTCATTATAACTGGGCTACACTGTAATAGTTGGTATTTTGGCGATTGTCAAAATAGGATAGCTTCTTAAACAAGTTCGTTTGAGTATAGCAGTCCCCTTAGTGTAATGGATATCACGCAAGATTCCGATTCTTGAAATGGGGGTTCGATTCCCTCAGGGGGCATTTAAGCGTGCCTAACGATGTTGGTATAACAATACTTTGAAATGTGTGTCGTACAATTACCACATACTATTGAAGTGAATACATGTAAAATTCAGACCCGAATTTCGTGGGAATACTTGCGATTTTTGGATCTTTTTTTCTATCTCATTTGTTCTGCAATATCTCTTGTAATTTTCATTGGTTGGACTTATTTTACAAATGGCTGTATAATTCCAACTGTTAAAAAATCATTATTGAACGGATATATATATAGTTTGTGTATATACAATTTGGGTGAAGGTATGAGCTAATAGCCCGTTATGGAAGGATCGATTATTGAAAATGAAAGAAAATTTTTGGCAAGATTTGCCACGTCCGTTTTTTGTATTGGCACCGATGGAAGATGTAACGGATGTTGTGTTTCGTCATGTAGTGAGTGCAGCAGGTAAACCAGATGTGTTTTTTACAGAGTTTACAAATACCGTTAGTTATTGCCATCCAGAAGGGCGCGATAGTGTACGTGGTCGTTTAACCTTTACTGAAGATGAACAACCGATGGTAGCTCATATATGGGGAGACGAACCAGAACACTTCCGCCAAATGAGCATTGGTATGGCAGAACAAGGTTTTAAAGGAATCGATATTAATATGGGCTGCCCGGTACCAAATGTAGCAGGTAAAGGAAAAGGTAGT
This sequence comes from Carnobacterium sp. 17-4, assembly GCF_000195575.1. Lineage (NCBI taxonomy): Bacteria > Bacillati > Bacillota > Bacilli > Lactobacillales > Carnobacteriaceae > Carnobacterium > Carnobacterium sp. 17-4. The sequence continues at coordinate 405,065 of NC_015391.1, forward strand.
GGTCTTATTCGTCGTGCTACTGTTGCTGCAGATTTAATCCAAGCAGCAAAAACAGGAGGACTACCGGTAAGTGTCAAGACCCGATTGGGTTATACAAATATCGATGAATGGCGTGATTGGTTGACACACGTTTTTGAACAAGATATTGCTAATCTTTCTATCCATTTACGGACAAGAAAAGAAATGAGTAAGGGCAATGCGCACTGGGAAATGATTTCAGAAATAAAAAAATTGCGTGATGAAATTGCACCTCAGACACTTTTGACGATTAATGGAGACATTCCAGATCGCGAAACAGGTTTGAAACTTGTTGAAGAATATGGTGTGGACGGCGTTATGATTGGGCGTGGTGTTTTTCATAACCCTTATGCATTTGAAAAAGAACCAAAAGAGCACAGCAGCCAAGAATTGCTGAATTTATTTAGATTGCACTTAGATCTTTTTGATAAATATACCGTTGATGAACCCCGTGCATTCAGACCACTTCGTCGTTTTTTTAAAATCTATGTTCGTGGTATTCGTGGAGCGAGTGATTTAAGAGTGCAGTTGATGGAAACAGAAACAACGAATCAAGCCCGTGCATTACTTGATGAATTTGAAGAAAAGAATAAGGATATTTTAGGGGAATAAAAAGAGTATCGCTCTATTAAGATTAATTTTTTTATGGTGGATAAAAGATGAAGTAGATAATAACCTTTTAGAAGCTTATGATTTTTTGAATAAAATATTTATGTTATAATTATTTTATTGAAAATGATTGAATTGTATTAAAGTTTTTAAGGTTGTTTTTGTGATTAGAGTATAAATTCTAATCACTTTTTTTTCAAAGTTAGCAAACGAAAAAAATTGACCTTTTTTGACCAATGGAGTAAAATATACTTAGTAACTCATAGTGTGAATCGTTTAATTGCACTATAAAAGAAACGAATAATTGAGGAGGAAACAAATTATGAATTTAGTCCCTACAGTAATCGAACAGTCATCAAGAGGTGAACGTGCCTATGACATTTACTCACGTCTTTTAAAAGACCGTATTATCATGTTAAGTGGTCCAGTAGACGATGATCTAGCAAATGCTGTAATCGCTCAGCTATTATTTTTAGATGCACAAGATTCTGAAAAAGATATTTATATTTATATTAATTCTCCAGGTGGTAGTGTAACTGCTGGTTTAGCGATTTTTGATACAATGAACTTTATTAAAGCAGATGTACAAACTATAGCAATGGGAATGGCTGCTTCAATGGGTAGTTTCTTATTGACAGCTGGTACAAAAGGAAAACGTTACGCATTACCGAATGCTGAAATTATGATTCACCAACCATCAGGCGGATCTCAAGGGCAAGCTACTGAAATTGAAATTGCTGCTCGTCACATTCTTAATACACGTGAACGCTTGAATAAAATTTTATCAGATCGCACAGGACAACCGATTGAAGTAATCAAACGCGATACAGATCGTGATAACTATATGTCTGCAGAAGATGCAAAAGCTTATGGTTTGATTGATGAAATCATGGAAAACAGCTCAGCTTTAAGCTAAATAGTGTAGACTCGTTTAGATAAGTAATATAAGTGAAGAGTAAAGAAAAAAGAGATTAGAGCAACGCTTCAGTCTCTTTTTTTTTGCTCTATTAGTCAGTGAAATGATTATAAGTTGAATCCATTTAATTGATCCAATATTATCTGTATAATAGAATTAACAAGTGAAAAAGGGAGGATATTTGATGGATATCAGTAACATAAAGGCAGACAAAGTAAATACCGCTTATGGAATTAAAATTGGAAGTGATGACGCTCCAGTTAAAGTGATTGAATTTATTAATTTAAAATGCCCTTATTGCAAAATGTGGTATGAAGATTCAAAAGATGTATTAACCGAATATGTTTTTGCTGGGAAAGTACAGCGAATCATTAAGCATTTTGATAAAGAAAAACCGAGTTTAAAAAAAGGGAATATTGTGCACCGTTATTTAGATTATTCAAATCCTGAAAAAGCGCTTGAAGACATCGATTTCTTTTTTGCTCACCAAGATGAGTGGGGAAATTTAGAATCGTTTGATGATATAGCTGCTTATGTAGTTGAGAAAAGAAAATTAACCTTACAATCAAATGAATTGGCAGCTCAAGAAATTATCCAAGAGGCGAACCAAGCAAATGTTGTATTTGTACCAACCGTGTTTATTGGTGAAGAAATTTTTGATGAGCATATTACGCAACAAGAACTCAAAAACTTGATTGAAGCGCGCATTTAAAAAATAGCTTGTGAAAAAGACATATCTTCTACACAATTTTAATGGAAAACTTATAAACATAATAGTTGAAAGATTAATAGATAACTGGTACAATTAACGTTGTGAGAGATGGTAATAGCACTTTTTTAGTGCTACTGTTGAATGATAAGAAAACATGTACAGGAAACTGAAAGTTTGATTTTCATTTTGATTCTCTTGTTTTTTTAAGTAGCAATGGTCGCTGAACGACTAACGCGGTCACAAAGCGACCAACGTAGGAAGAGGTCGCTTATGCAAAATGTATTATCTGTTATTGAAGAAGTCATTCCAGATATCATGTATACACTGCAGAATCGTTACCACATTTTGCGCAATGTTTTTTTATTGGGTCCTGTTGGAAGAAGAGTTGTATCTGATCGTATGGGGATTACAGAACGTGTTCTACGTACAGAATCAGAAGGCTTAAAGAAACAAGGGCTGATAAAAACTTCAAAAATGGGAATGGAGCTAACCGAAAAAGGGGAATCCGTTTACCACCAATTAGATCAGTTAATGGGTCAACTTTTGGGGATGAAAGAGAAAGAGAAAAAACTCGCTTCTTATTTGGAGATTGAACACTGTGTGATTATTTCTGGTGATGTAGATGAACAGTCGAAATTACATGAAGAGATGGGTCGTGCTGCAGTAGAAGCTTTAGACTTTTTACTTCCGGAAGGCGATAATATTATTGCTATTATGGGTGGTACTACTATGGCAGAAGCGGCAAATCAAATGAATGAAACTCTTTCTCGCAAAAGAAAGTTAATGTTTGTTCCTGCCAGAGGTGGATTAGGAGAATCAGTCGATATTCAAGCTAATTCAATTAGTGCTTTAATGGCACAAAAAACAGGTGGCAAAAACCGTGTTCTTTATGTTCCGGAACAAGTAAGCGTAGAAACATATAAACCGCTATTACAAGAACCGGGAATAAAAAAAACACTTAAGCTGGTTGATGATGCGAATTGTGTTTTATATGGCATCGGAGACGCTAAGCTTATGGCAGAACGCAGAGGGATGAAAGAAGAGGTTCTAGCTCTGATTGAAACTAAAGCAGCAGTTGGGGAAGCGTTTGGAGAATTTTACAATCAGTCTGGTGAAGTGGTCTATAAAATACCACGCATTGGTTTGCAATCTGGAAAACTGGCAGATATTGCTAGTGTGATCGCAGTAGCTGGTGGTAAATCCAAAGCAAAAGCAATTGAGGCTCATATGAAAAAGGCACCACGCCATACGTGGCTCATCACAGATGAGGGTGCTGCTAACGAGATTTTAACAGGGATAACCCTTTAAAATAAATATATTGCATGATTCCTAAAGGAGGAAATCTATTTATGACAGTTAAAGTAGGTATCAACGGTTTTGGACGTATTGGACGTCTTGCATTCCGTCGTATTCAAGAATTAGAAGGTATTGAAGTGGTAGCAGTTAACGACTTAACAGATCCAAAAATGTTAGCTCACTTATTAAAATATGATACAACACAAGGACGTTTCAACGGTGACGTTGAAGTTAAAGATGGCGCATTTACTGTTAATGGTAAAGACGTTAAAGTTTTAAGCAACCGTAACCCAGAAGAACTTCCATGGGGAGAGCTTGGAGTTGAAATCGTATTAGAATGTACTGGTTTCTTCACTACTCAAGAAGCTGCTGAATTACACATCAAAGCAGGAGCTAAAAAAGTTGTTATTTCTGCACCAGCAACTGGTAACATGAAAACAATCGTTTACAATGTAAACCACGAAATTCTTGACGGTTCTGAAACAGTTATCTCTGGTGCTTCTTGTACTACTAACTGTTTAGCTCCTATGGCTCAAGTACTAAATGACAAATTTGGTATTGAATTAGGATTAATGACAACTATCCACGCTTACACAGGTGACCAAAATACATTAGATGCTCCACATCCAAAAGGCGACTTCCGTCGTGCTCGTGCTGCAGCAGCTAATATTATTCCTAACACAACTGGTGCTGCTAAAGCAATCGGTGAAGTATTACCAGAATTAAAAGGTAAATTAGATGGAGCTGCACAACGTGTTCCTGTTGCTGCTGGTTCATTAACTGAATTACAAACAGTATTAAGAACAAAAGTAACTGCTGAAGAAGTAGATGCAGCAATGAAAGCAGCTGCTAACGAATCTTACGGATATACTGAAGACGCAATCGTTTCTTCTGATATCTTAGGAATGTCATTCGGTTCATTATACGATGCAACACAAACGAAAGTTATCACTGTTGGTGACAAACAAATCGTTAAAACTGTTGCTTGGTATGACAACGAAATGTCATATACTTCACAATTAATTCGTACTTTAGAATACTTTGCTAAATTAGGTTAATCTTTAACGAGAAACTTAAATTAGGATAGAGAATAGTAAAAAGCGGGGAGGCAGCGCGCTTCCTCGCTTTTCTTTTTTCAAAGATTAGTATTTACACATAATTACTCTTTAGAGGAGGAACCTTAATGGTAAAAAAAGTTGTAACTGATTTAGACCTTAATGGTAAAAAAGTTTTAGTGCGTGCAGACTTCAACGTTCCAATGAAAGACGGAGTTATTACTAATGACAACCGTATTCAAGCAGCATTGCCAACTATTCAATATATTATTGAACAAGGTGGGAAAGTAGTGTTATTCTCTCACTTAGGAAAAGTAAAAACTGAAGAAGATAAAGAAGGTAAAAGTTTACGTCCAGTCGCTGATCGTTTAAGCGAATTATTAGGAAAAGATGTAACATTTGTACCTGAAACACGTGGCGAAGTATTAGAAACTGCTATTGCTGGATTAAACACTGGTGATGTATTAGTAGTTGAAAATACACGTTTTGAAGACATCGATGGTAAAAAAGAAAGCAAAAATGATCCTGAACTTGGGAAATATTGGGCTGGCTTAGGCGATGTTTTTGTTAATGATGCATTTGGTACGGCTCACCGTGCGCATGCTTCTAACGTAGGGATTGCTTCAAATCTTGAAAGTGCTGCTGGCTTCTTGATGGATAAAGAAATCAAATTTATCGGTGGCGCAGTTGACGAACCTAAACGTCCATTCGTGGCAATTTTAGGTGGAGCAAAAGTTAGTGATAAGATTGGTGTTATCGAAAACTTATTAAGCAAAGCAGATAAAGTTCTTATCGGTGGCGGAATGACGTATACTTTCTATGCTGCAAAAGGTGTTGAAATTGGGAAATCATTAGTCGAAGAAGACAAAATTGAATTAGCTAGAACATTGATTGAAAAAGGCGGAGACAAATTAGTCTTGCCAATCGATTCTGTTACATCTCCAGAATTCAGTAACGATGCACCAACTGAAATTCATGATGGTGCTGTACCAGCTGATCAAATGGGTCTTGATATTGGACCAAAAACAATTGAATTATTCACTAAAGAATTACAAGGTGCTAAAACAGTTGTATGGAACGGACCTATGGGCGTATTTGAAATGTCTAACTTTGCTCAAGGAACAGTCGGTGTTTGTGAAGCAATTGCTAACTTAACAGATGCAACGACAATTATTGGTGGAGGAGACTCTGCAGCTGCAGCAATGCAATTAGGCTTTGCAGATCAATTTACTCACATCTCTACAGGTGGCGGAGCATCATTGGAATACCTTGAAGGTAAAGAGCTTCCAGGAGTAGCATCTATTTCAGATAAATAATTCAGTTCAATTAGAGAAAGGAAGTTATGTTATGCGTAAACCTATTATTGCTGGTAACTGGAAAATGAACAAAACAGCTGCTGAGGCTGCTGAGTTTGTAGAAGCAGTTAAAACAAGAATACCTTCTTCTGAACAAGTAGATTCAGTTATTGGATCTCCTGCTTTATACTTACAATCGTTAGTTAAAGCATCAGAAGGAACAGAATTAAAAATTGCAGCTCAAAACAGCTACTTTGAAGAAGCTGGAGCATTCACAGGCGAAATCAGTCCTGCTGCTTTAGGAGACTTAGGAGTAAACTATGTAATCATTGGTCACTCTGAGCGTCGTGAATTCTTCCATGAAACAGATGAAGAAATTAATAAAAAAGCACATGCTATTTTCAAAAATGGTATGACTCCAATCATTTGCTGTGGTGAAACGTTAGAACAACGTGAAGCTGGAGAAACAAATGAATGGGTAAGCGGACAAGTTAAAGCAGCAATTGCTGGCTTAACAGAAGGTCAAATAGCTGAATCAGTTATTGCTTATGAACCAATCTGGGCAATCGGAACTGGCAAATCTTCTACTTCAAAAGACGCAAACGATACTTGTGCAGTTATTCGTCAAACAATTGCAAAAGAAGTTTCTCAAGATGCTGCTGATGCTGTACGTATTCAATACGGCGGAAGTGTAAAACCTGAGAATATTGCTGAATACATGGCTGAATCAGATATTGATGGAGCTTTAGTAGGAGGAGCAAGCTTAGAAGCAGAATCGTTCTTAGCATTATTGGAGGCTGTTAAATAATGACAAAAGCACCTGTAGCCATCATCATCTTAGATGGATTAGGATGGCGTAATGAAGTAATGGGTAACGCTGTAGCTCAAGCCAATAAACCAAATTTTGACCATCTTTTAGAAAAATACCCTCATAGTACGTTAAAAGCTTCAGGACTAGATGTAGGTCTTCCAGAAGGACAAATGGGGAATTCTGAAGTTGGACATACAAATATCGGAGCTGGACGAGTTGTTTATCAAAGCTTAACACGTATTGATAAAGCAATTGAAGATGGCGAATTTCAAACAAATCCTGTTTTAAGCGATGCAATGGAAAGAACGATCAAGTACCAATCTAATTTGCACTTGTTTGGACTTTTATCAGATGGTGGAGTACACAGTCACATCAATCATTTGATTTCATTAATTAAAACAGCAAAAGAAAAAGGTGTACCAAATATTTATGTTCATGCTTTCCTTGATGGACGTGATGTAGCACCTAATTCTGGAATCAAATATGTGGAACAATTAGAAAAAGCTATCAAAGAAATCGGAGCAGGAGAGATTGCTACTGTTTCTGGTCGTTTCTATGCTATGGACCGCGACAAACGTTGGGAACGTGTAGAAAAAGCGTATAACGCTGTTGCTCATGGTGAAGGCGTTAAGGCAACTAGCGCACTAGAAGCTGTACAAACAAGTTATGACAAAGAAAAATTTGACGAGTTTGTTATGCCAACAGTTATTGAAAAAGATGGGAAACCTGTAGCAACTTTACAAGACAATGATTCCATCATTTTCTTCAACTTCCGTCCTGACCGTGCTATCCAATTGTCAAATGCCATTACGGATGACGAATGGGAATTCTTTGATCGTGGACAAAGAGCACAAAATCTTAAACTTGTAACAATGACAATGTATAACCCAAGCATTAAAGCTGAAATAGCTTTCCCACCGATTGCATTGAAAAATGTTATAGGTGAAGTTCTATCAGCTCATGGACTTTCTCAATTGCGTATTGCGGAAACGGAAAAATATCCGCACGTTACTTTCTTTATGAATGGCGGACGCAATGAAGAGTTCCCGGGTGAAAATCGTATCTTGATTCCATCTCCAAAAGTGGAAACATATGATCTGAAACCTGAAATGAGTGCTTACGAAGTAACGGATGCATTAGTAGCAGATATTGAAGCGGATAAGCATGACGCGATTATCTTAAACTTTGCTAACCCGGATATGGTTGGACACTCAGGTATGCTTGAACCGACAATCAAAGCTATCGAAGCTGTTGATGAAAACTTAGGTCGTGTAGTAGATGCAATTACTGCTAAAGGCGGATATGCAATTATCTTTGCCGATCACGGTAATGCAGATACAATGATGACACCTGAGGGCAAACCGCATACGGCTCATACAACTGTGCCTGTTCCTGTAATTGTAACTAAAGAAGGAGCAACACTACGCGAAGGCGGACGTTTAGCTGATATTGCACCAACGATGTTAGATTTATTAAACATTGAAAAACCAGATGATATGACTGGTGAATCTTTGATTCAAAAGTAAAATAAACTATCTGTTATGCGAAAGATAACGATGTAAAAGCTGCAGACTTTGCATAGATTCTTTCAATTAGATAAGTTTAGTAAAAGAAACTGTTAGACAAGACCTAAAGTGTTTGCATTTAACAGCCAAAATCACTAAAATGAAGCTATGGGCAAAGCCCTGGCACTAAAAATTTTGTACACTCAAAGGAGAGAAATTAAATGCCATTTATTACAGATATTTTAGCTCGTGAAGTATTAGACTCACGCGGTAACCCAACAATCGAAGTAGAAGTTTACACAGAAAGCGGAGCATTTGGCCGTGGTATGGTTCCATCTGGTGCATCAACTGGGGAACATGAAGCAATTGAATTACGTGACGGAGATAAAGCTCGTTACCTTGGAAAAGGTGTTTTGAAAGCAGTAGAAAACGTAAACAACGTTATCTCTGAAGCTCTTATTGGATTTGACGTTCGCGATCAAATGGCAATTGACAAAACAATGATCGAATTAGACGGAACTCCAAACAAATCTAAATTAGGCGCTAACGCTATTTTAGGTGTTTCTATCGCTGTAGCACGTGCTGCTGCTGACTACCTAGATGTTCCTTTATACCAATACCTAGGAGGCTTCAATACTAAAGTATTGCCAACTCCTATGATGAACATCATCAATGGTGGATCTCATGCTGACAACAGTATTGATTTCCAAGAATTCATGATCATGCCTGTAGGAGCTCCTTCATTCAAAGAAGCTTTACGTATGGGTGCTGAAGTATTCCATGCATTAGCTGGAATCTTAAAATCAAGAGGTTTAGCTACTTCAGTTGGTGACGAAGGTGGATTCGCTCCTAACCTAAGCTCTAATGAAGAAGGTTTCGAAGTTATTATCGAAGCTATCGAAAAAGCTGGTTACAAACCAGGTGAAGACGTTATGCTTGCAATGGATGCTGCTTCATCAGAATTCTACAACAGTGAAAAAGGTGTTTATGACTTAGCTGATTCAGGCGAAGGTGAAAAAACTGCTGAAGAAATGATCGAAATCTACAAAAACTTAGTTGAAAAATACCCAATTATTTCTATCGAAGATGGATTAGATGAAAATGACTGGGAAGGTACTAAAAAATTAACTGAAGTTTTAGGCGATAAAGTTCAAATCGTTGGTGACGATTTATTCGTTACAAACACTGAAAAATTAGCTAAAGCTATTGATAAGGGAGTAGCAAACTCTATCCTTATCAAAGTTAACCAAATCGGTACATTAACAGAAACATTTGACGCTATCGAAATGGCTAAAAAAGCTGGTTACACTGCAGTAATCTCTCACCGTTCTGGTGAAACTGAAGATTCAACTATTGCTGATATCGCAGTTGCAACAAATGCAGGACAAATCAAAACTGGTTCATTAAGTCGTACTGACCGTATTGCTAAATACAACCAATTGTTACGTATCGAAGATCAATTAGGCGACTTAGCTGTATACGAAGGTTTACAAGCTTTCTACAACCTAAAAAACAAATAAGAATTTAAGTTAAACTAAATTCTTTAATAGAGAAACACTTCATTAGTTGAGGCAACGCAACTAATGAAGTGTTTTTTGTTTTGTTAAAAATTTATTTTTTTTTAAGCTATTAGAATATAATCAACAAGTCGATTACAGGAAATCTTTGGAGGAATAGGGAGTGCTTGTAGCCATGTAAAGGGTTCAATGTACACTTTGTTTAAGGCTTGAAAGCTCTGAAGTCTACAGGCTTCAAGCGGTCCCATGGTTATCCACAAGCAAACCTGTCATTCCAGAAGAGATTTTATTTTAAGCACCATATCAATCATCAAATTTTTTATATTAAAAGTGAACAAAAAATGAACAATCGTTTTGATTTTGATACACAAATTTTACTGTATCAAAATTAATGATACAAATTGGTATATTTGTGATAGAATGTAAGCGATTAAGAATATAGGAAGGCAGGTAACTAAATGAAGAGAAAAGATTTAGTTTATCAGTTTGTTAAAAAGCATACGGAAAAACTTACTAGTGAAGAAATAGATTTCGGGTCAGGACTAACGACTAGCGAAATTTCTGATGCTTTGAATATTGTTCGCACTAATGTAAGCAAAGAATTAAATCTTCTAGTTCGTGAAGGAAAAATAGCGAAACTTGAAGGAAGACCTGTGCGATATATTGACAGCAGTTGCTTAAAGTGGAAACCTTTATCTAAAGCTGTAAAATCCTATAAAGATGAATCACTAATCAAAAAGAAACCGACAATAGAAAAAACAAATGATGCTAGAAAAAAAGACCATAGTTTATTTGAATACATGATTGGGTCAAAGGGCAGTCTGAAAAATCAAATGGAGCAAGCAAAAGCGGCCATTTTTTATCCACCAAAAGGATTAAACAGCCTGATTATTGGACCGACTGGATCAGGAAAAACTTTTTTTGCCAATGCTATGTATCAGTATTCTCAGGATAAAGGCATCATTGAACCGAAGCAGTCCTTAATTATTTTTAACTGTGCAGATTATTCGCAAAATCCGCAGTTGCTGATGTCTCACTTATTTGGACACACTAAGGGCGCTTATACTGGAGCTACAGAGGCAAAAGAAGGTTTATTGTTAAAATCAGACAACAATATGTTGTTCTTAGACGAAATTCATCGCTTACCACCAGAAGGACAAGAAATGTTGTTTTACTTTATGGATACTGGTACATTTCAACCAATGGGAGAAACTGAAAAAAGGTATTCAGCTAAAGTTCGAATTATTTGTGCAACAACCGAAGATCCAAGTTCAGCTTTATTGAAAACGTTTGTACGACGTATTCCAGTAACGATTCAGTTGCCAGCATTTAATGAACGGCCAGCCAATGAACGCATTCAATTGCTCAAATTATTATTGTCTATTGAAGCGAATCGTATTGATAAACGAATCGTTATTGAAGAAAATGTTGTTAAAGCCTTACTGGGAAGCGTTACTTATGGAAACATTGGTCAGTTGAAATCAAGTATTCAATTGGCTTGTGCTAAAGCTTTTTTGAACAGCATGGACAACAATGAAGAGATGCTGATCAACATGGATTTATTAACAGGAGAGCTGCAGGAAGGGTTGGTTAATCTTGCGAGAAATCGAGATGAACTGAATGAAATCAGTAACTACCTTGAACCGCGCATGATTATCCATCCTAAAGATTCTGTCTATATGTTAGAACAGGATACTTATGAATTACCGTTTAACTTATATGAAATCATCGGAGATAAGGCTGTTATGCTCAAAGATGAAGGATTGAACCAGGATGACATTGAGAATTTTATTACAACAGACATTAATCTTCATTTGAAATCATTTTATAAAACCAATCAATTGATTCCTAATAATGAGCATAATTTAAGAGATATTGTTGAGCAAGAAGTAATCACACTAACGAAAGAAATTTGGAAAATGGCAGAAGACCATTTAGGGTATCATTTTAAACAAAATTTCTTATACGCTATGAGTTTGCATCTTAGTTCATTTATCAAACGTTCAAAAGAAGGTTTTGTTCAAATCAAACAAAACAGTGAATTGGATAAATTGATTTTGAATTACCAAAATGAATATGAAGTAGCCATTATGATTAAAAATCATATGAAAGAGAACTACCAAATTAATGTTCCAGAAGTAGAGTGCTGGTATCTAACCATGTTGTTGGTCTCTTTAAAGGAACAAAATAATTTAGGCGATGTTGGGATCGTTGTTGCCGCGCATGGACGCTCGACAGCGACAAGCATGGTTCAAGTTGTGGCTAAATTACTGGACGTTGAAAATATTGAGGCTGTAGACATGCCTTTGGAAATGAGTCCTCAGCAAGCCTATAAATTGGTACTAAAGTCTATTCAAAATGTAAATGAAGGCAAAGGTGTATTGCTATTGGTTGATATGGGTTCCTTAACAACGTTTGGCGTGAAAGCGATGCGTGAGACAGATATCGCTGTAAAAACACTGGATATGGTAACCACACCTCTAGTATTAGAAGCTGCACGAAAGACGTCTTTTATGGACAATCAATTAGATGAAATTTATTGGTCTTTAAAAAACTTCAGAGGATATAGCAACCTTCCCGAAGACAAACCGGTCTTTCTATCCGCATCAAAACAACAAGAGATCTACAAGCCGAAAGCTATTATTACGATTTGTTCAACAGGTGAAGGAACAGCCATCCGTATCAAAGAACGTGTAGAAAGTTTATTAGAAGATTTTATTGATGAAACCATTGAAATTTTTTCCATTTCTTTAGTGGGTATGGAAGAAGAAGTTCAAAAAATTTCGCAAGATTATCAAGTGTTAGCCACAGCAGGAATAGCAAAACCAGCATTAAATGTTCCGCATTTATCTTTAGAAGAATTGTTCCAGTCTTCCGGAGATGAAAAAGTTAAGCAAGTCATTTTGGAACAGCAATATGCTGAAGGAAGTTATGTGGAATCTGTTGATACGAAGCAGCTATGTGAAGAATATTTGGGTACTTACTTTACCTTTCTCAATCCGCAAAAGTTTATCAATATATTGTGGGATTATACAGAAATTATAGAAGGGAAATTAAATAAAAAACTCAGCAACAGTGTTCAAATAGGCTTGTTGATGCATATGGCTGGTGTGATTGAACGAGTATTGCTCAGCGATCCGATGAGTCAGTCTGATGAAACAATTAATAAAGAGTCGATTTATTATCAATCTGTTAAAGAAGCTAATGAACTGCTTGAATCGAGATTAAATATGACGATTCCAGAATCAGAATTATTTTACATTGTTAAAATAGTAGATGTACATCAAGAAATTATTTAACAAAGTAACAGGTAACGTATTGATCAATTTAAATAATAATGAGGAGAATGAGGTACCATGTCAATGGAAATTCGATTAGTTCGTATTGATGACAGACTGATTCATGGCCAGGTTGTGACCGTATGGGCAAAAGTAACAAAAGTAAACCGTATTTTGGTCGTTAGTGATGAGGTAGCACAAGATATTATGCGAAAAACTTTGTTAAAACATGCGGCTCCTCCTGGTGTGAATGTCAATGTGATCACTATTGATAAAATGATTTCAATCTATGATGATCCTACATTCAATACTTTTAAATCTATGTTGCTGTTTACCAATCCACGTGATGTCAGAAGAGTAGTGGAAGGTGGAGTCAGTTTTGATTCCATTAATATTGGCGGAATGAGTTTTTCAGATGGGAAAAAAATGATCACAAACGCAGTTGCAGTCAATCATCATGATATCCAGGATTTACACTATTTAAATGAGCAAGGGATCGATTTAGAGATTCGTAAAGTAGTAACAGATAATAAGGTTTATATGATGGATTTATTGAAAAAAGAAGGAACAGTGTAGTACTGAAAAAGACAACTATTTCGAAAAAAACAATTAAATTAGCTGTATGACAAATAGTAGGGATGCTTTAAAATGAAATTTCTTCTGGAATGGGCGGGTATGCTTGTGGAGCCCTAGGACCACCTGTAAGCCTGTAGTCTTACAGACTTTCAAGCTTTAAAGAAACCGTAATCGCTGAAGCGTCAACGGTTTGTAATTCTCGTTGAATCCTATACAGGGCTACAAGCCACCCTATTCCTCCAGAAATTTTTGGTGAGTATTTTGATTAACCTATCAACACTAAAAATTATAGAACCACTAAAATTAACTTAACAAACAAACGGACTGGGATTTTTCCTAGTTCTTTTTTTATTTCTATATAAAAAATGGGGATTTGTCTGTTTAAATAAAAAAATACTGGTATAATTAAAATCATGTTTATGAGATTTAGATTAGCGTTAAAAGGAATTTATTAGGAGTGGATTAAAATGGAGCGAGTTTACAATTTTTCAGCAGGACCAGCGATTATGCCGGTATCCGTATTAAAAACGATACAGGAAGACTTATTGTCCTATCAGGGCAGTGGGATGTCGGTTATGGAATTAAGTCACCGATCTTCCTTGTTCCAGTCCATTATGAATGATGCAGAATCCCTTTTACGGGAACTCATGACTATTCCGTCAAATTATAAAGTATTATTTTTGCAAGGCGGTGCAAGTTTACAATTTACAATGCTGCCCATGAATTTAGGGAAAACTAAAGTAGCTTATGTTAATACTGGAAGTTGGTCTGAAAAAGCTATAGAAGAAGCCCAGGAAGTTGATGGATTAACAGTAGAAGTTATTGCTAGTTCAAAAGAAAATAGCTTTACAGAAAATCCGGAAATTCCCTTAGTAGATAAAGAATACGATTATGTGCATATCACAACAAATAATACGATTGAAGGAACAGCTTTTCTCAACATTCCTGCTAGTGGTGAAGTACCGCTGGTTGCGGATATGTCTTCTAATATTTTGTCTAGTAGCTATAATGTATCTGACTTTGGATTGATTTATGCTGGAGCTCAAAAGAATATTGGGCCTGCCGGTGTGACTGTGGTTATTGTTCGTGAAGATTTAATTGGACTAAAAGAAAACCTACCTGCTATGTTGGATTACAAGATACTAGCGGATAATGGTTCCATGTACAACACTCCACCGACATTTGCTATTTATGCCGCTAAATTAATGTTTGAATGGCTAAAAGAATTAGGCGGTGTTGCTGAAATTGAGAAGATAAACCGGAAAAAGGCGGCTATACTTTATGAAGCTATTGATTCTTCAAAGCTGTTTCGTTCGCCCGTTTCTAAAATTTCTCGTTCGTTAACCAATATTCCATTTGTTACAGGAAATGCTGAACTAGACAAATTGTTTATCAAACAAGCCGAAAGCCAAGGGATGATCAATTTAAAAGGGCATCGTTCTGTAGGTGGAATGCGAGCTAGTTTATACAATGCTTTTCCAATAGAAGGAGTAATTGAATTGGTAGCTCTTATGAAAGAATTTGAAACGAAAGTAGAAGGGGAGTAACAGTATGTATGCGATTAAAACTTATAACGCAATAGCCGAAGATGGTTTAAAAAAATTTGAAACAGAAAATTATCAGTTAAATGAAACCGATAATCCAGATGGGATAGTGTTAAGAAGCCACAATTTACACGGCATGACTTTCCCCAGTCAGTTAAAAGCAATCGCTCGTGCTGGAGCAGGAACCAATAATATTCCAGTACAAGAATGTTCTGAGAAAGGAATTGTTGTGTTTAATACCCCCGGAGCCAATGCAAATGCGGTAAAAGAATTGATCATAGCTAGTCTACTCTTAGCGGTCCGTCCAATCATTGAAGGGGTGGAATGGGTCAAAACGCTCAAAGGTCCAGACGTAGAAAAAAAAGTAGAAGCCGAAAAAAATCGGTTTGTTGGGAGTGAGTTAGCTGGAAAACAGCTAGGTGTTATTGGTTTGGGATCAATTGGAGCGATGGTAGCAAACGATGCATATCGTCTTGGAATGGACGTAGTGGGGTATGATCCATATGTTTCAGTTGATACGGCTTGGAGCATTTCCAGTCGTGTCAAAAGAGTGCTAACCATTGAGGAAGTACTAACAACTTCTGATTATATCACTGTTCATGTACCATTGATGCCTTCAACTAGAGCTATGATCAGCGCTGAGAAGTTACTCTTAGTAAAGAAAGATGCTGTTTTATTGAATTTTGCACGTGGCGAGTTGGTTGATGTGGCTGCTGTTATTGCTGCTCTTGAAAAAGGGAAATTGAAAAGCTACTTAACTGATTTCGCTGATGAACGTTTAATTGAGATGGATAATGCTGTTGTTTTACCGCATTTAGGCGCTTCAACAGAAGAGGCAGAAATCAATTGTGCCAAAATGGCATCAAAAACATTAAAGTATTTCTTAGAAACAGGCAACATCGTTCACTCCGTTAATTTTCCAAGTGTAGAAATGGTTCTCAATTCGCCAATCCGACTAGCTGTTATCAATCGCAATGTGACCAATATGGTAGCACAAATGTCGATTGGATTAGCAGAATATGAAGTAAATATTGTAAACATAATGAATAAAAGCCGAGGAGACTATGCCTATACATTGATTGATGTGGAATCAATTTCTGAGGACAAGTTGAAAGAGATCGTTAAGAAAATTAGTAGTGTCGAAGGCATATTAAGCGTTCGCATAATTAAAAATACAAATGGGAAGTAGGAGAAGATATGGTTAAAATTAAACCGTTTAAGGCTATTCGCCCAACTGAAAAATATGCAAGTGAAATTGCGTCTCTTCCTTATGATGTCTTGAATTCAAACGAAGCACGAATCATTGGAGATCAAAATGAGAAGTCTTTTCTACACATTGATAAAGCTGAAATCGATTTAGCGGAAGAAGGTTCTCCTTATGCGCAACAAGTGTATCAAAAGGCCGCAGAGAATTTGAAGGACTTTTTACAAAAAGGTTGGTTGGTCCAAGAGGATGCCGAGCAGTTTTATCTTTATCAGTTAACGATGAATGGACGCTCACAAATGGGATTAGTCGTCTGCGCATCAATTGAGGACTATGTGGGAAATAACATTAAAAAACATGAATTTACGCGTGAAGAAAAAGAAGTGGATCGCATTCGACATGTTGATGCAACGGATGCAAATACTAGTCCGATTTTTTTAACGTACCGAGATCAAGAATCGATTGATGCACTCATTAAAAAATGGGCAGCAGAAAATGAACCAATTTATCACTTCTCAAGTTTTCATGCGGTAGAACATACAGTATGGGTCATTGATCAAGAAGCTGTTAGGGACAAGTTGAAACAATTATTTGATCAAGACGTAACGGAATTGTATATTGCGGATGGTCACCATCGAACTGAATCGGCTGTAAAAGTTGCATTAAAAAGAAAAGAGACTCACCCAAATGCACCAGATGAGTCTGAATTCAACTATTTCTTAGCTGTACTGTTTCCAAAATCACAATTGGCAATCTGGGATTACAATCGTGTAGTAAAAGGATTGATCCAAGAGGACTTTTTAGAAAAACTAGCTGAAAAATTTGATGTTG
This sequence comes from Carnobacterium sp. 17-4, assembly GCF_000195575.1. Lineage (NCBI taxonomy): Bacteria > Bacillati > Bacillota > Bacilli > Lactobacillales > Carnobacteriaceae > Carnobacterium > Carnobacterium sp. 17-4. Next base: position 422,232 of record NC_015391.1, read on the forward strand.
AAAAAGTACCTTCTCCTTACAAGCCTGAACAACCAAAGACAATTGGGATGTATGTGAATGACAAGTGGTATAAGTTAACAGTAAAACCTGCCTACATTTCAAATCATCCAGTACAAGGACTAGATGTCTCACTCTTACAAGAGCATATATTGACGCCTTTGTTTGGTATAGAAGATATTCGTACCGATAAAAGAATTGATTTCATTGGTGGAATACGAGGGATGCAAGCACTGAGTGATGCTGTAGATGAAGGGGCATTTTCAGCGGCATTTTCTATGTATCCTACAACTATTGACGAACTGATACGTGTTGCAGATAGTGGTGAGGTGTTGCCTCCGAAATCGACTTGGTTTGAGCCTAAGTTATTAAGTGGGTTATTTGTTCACGATCTTGAAAGTAAGTGGAAATGAGAAAATAGTAAGCTGATAAGTTCATTTATTTTCTAGTAATTTACTATGTTTTATGTTAGAGTTAGGGGTAGAAGAAACGGTAGACAGGAGGGCATTGAAATTGTACGATACACTTTTAATTGCTGAACTAATTGTATCAGTTTTACTTATCATTGTAGTTGCTATGCAACCTACAAAGACCAGCAATGCTGCTAGTGCATTCACCGGTGGGGCTGAACAATTATTTGGGAAACAAAAAGCACGCGGATTTGAGGCTGTATTGCAACGTGCTACAGTAGTACTTGGAACATTATTCTTTGCGTTGGCACTTGCACTTGCTTATATAGCAATTAATTAAGGAACTTAGTTAAGCTACCTGAAATCTTCAGGTGGCTTTTTTTTCTAAAAAAATCTATGAGTTCTTTAGAAGAACGAGATACTCTTCATAACCATTCATAGTGTTTGAGTATGAAAAAAGGTAATTATACAGTAAAATAGTAGAATGAAGACTTACAGGAAAAGAGAAGAAGGAGAATACCCATGGCAATAAAATCATTTTTTTTTGAAAAGGGGCCTCAAGCCGTCATTTTGATGCATGCCTACTCTAGTACACCTAATGATGTACGGATGTTGGGAAGAGCGTTGGAGAAAGAAAATTATACCGTTTATGCGCCGTTATTCAAAGGACATGGCACAATGGAACCAGAGGATATTTTAGATGCCTCACCAAACGATTGGATAGAAGATGCAAAAGAAGCCATCCGTTTTTTACAAAAAAAGGGCTACGAAGAAATTGTGGTATTTGGTCTGTCTTTAGGCGGAATCATAGCGACTAAAATGGTAGTCGATAAAGAACCAGTAATAGCTGGTGGCACGTTTTGCTCACCAGTGATTGATTTTCATAAAGGCAATAACGTGAGAGAAGAATTTTTAACTTTTGTGCGTATACTGAAAAAGAAAGCAGGTTATTCTGAGACAGATATAGATAACCGCATGCCAGAAGTAGAACTAAAATTAGATAACCAATTAAACGAAATAAGTGAACTAACAAAATCAATGAAGGCTCATTATAGTGAGATTACACATCCCTTTTTTATTGCACAAGCTGGTCAAGATGAAATGATTGATCCACAAGTTGCTGTCGCATTTAAAGAAGCATTAACACAAGCTCCCGTAGTTGATTTTCATTGGTATGAAAACAGTAAACATGCGGTAACGGTAGGTGTAGATAGAAAAGCCTTGCAAGAAGATGTTAGCAACTTTTTAAAACAGTTAGATTGGAATGGAGGATAAAAAATGAACGACAAAAAAGCGTTACAAGAAGCGATTTTAGTTTTTATGGATGAACATAAGAAAGTTTCGTTTCAAGTTAGTGATATCAGTGAGGGAATGGGTTTGACTAGTGCAGCCGATTTTAAAGTCCTTGTCAGTTCATTAGCTGAAATGGAGCGAGAAGGTAAACTCTTTTTAAACAAAAAAGGGCACTTTAAGTTACCAAGTAATGATCCTATTTTAACCGGTACTTTCAGAGCAAGCGATCGAGGTTTTGGATTTGTTGCAATCGAAGATGAGGAAAAAGATATTTATATCCCACCTAATATGACCAATTATGCATTAGATGGAGATAAAGTAACGGTAGACATTATCAAACCTGCAGAACCTTGGTCAGATAAAGGTGCTGAAGGAAAGATAAATGCTATTATTGAACGTAAATTTACTCAATTAGTTGGGGAATTTTATGCGTACAGTGAAGAAGGAATTGAAGAAACTGGTTTATATGGTTACATCGATCCTCAAGATAAAAAAATTACAGACATTCGTGTCTTTATTGAATCAGAAGGGATCAAACCGGTTGACGGTTCTATTGTTGTCGTAGAAATAACGTTGTATCCAGATGATGAGTTTCCAAGAAGTATGCAGGGGATTGTTAAAAAAGTTGTAGGGCACATAAATGATCCAGGGATCGACATTTTAACAATCGTATACAAACATGGTATCCCAACTGAATTTTCGCCAGAGGCTATACAACAAGCAGATGAAGTACCGGACAGTATTAAAGAATCTGATTTTGAAGGACGTCGTGATTTAAGAAATGAAGTCCTTGTGACAATCGATGGAGAAGATGCAAAAGACTTAGATGATGCTGTAGGCTTGAAATTATTAGATAATGGAAATTATCAACTTGGCGTTCATATAGCAGATGTTTCCTATTATGTAACAGAAGATAGCCCTTTAGACAAAGATGCATTTGAAAGAGGAACCAGTGTATACTTAACCGATCGAGTTATTCCAATGATTCCTCAACGTTTATCTAATGGAATCTGTTCGTTAAACCCTCATGTAGACCGTCTAACGATGAGCTGTTTGATGGAACTGACACCAGATGGAGAAATTGTCGGACAAGATATTTTCCAGAGTGTGATACGGACAACTGAACGGATGACTTATACTGAAGTAAACGAAATATTAACGGATAAGAATCCAGAAACACGTGAAAAATATAGTAGCTTAGTAGATATGTTTGAATTAATGGAAAATCTGCATCACACACTTGAGAAAAAACGCAAATCTCGTGGAGCGATTGACTTTGATACAAAAGAAGCTAAAATTATTGTTGACCCTGAAGGCAAGCCTTTAGATATTGTTTTAAGAGAACGCGGTGTTGGTGAACGCTTGATTGAATCATTCATGTTGGCAGCGAACGAAACGGTATCTGAGCATTTTTCTAAAATGGAAGTTCCGTTAATTTACCGTATCCATGAACAACCGGATAGCGATCGTATGCAAAAATTCATGGAATTTGTTACAGCATTCGGTATTACCGTTAAAGGTACTAGCCAAGATGTTTCTCCTAAGACATTACAAACAGTCGTTAATAGTGTTAAAGGTAAGCCAGAAGAACAAGTTGTTTCAACGATGATGTTACGAAGCATGAAGCAAGCAAAATATGATGTAGAACCATTAGGTCACTTTGGTCTTGGAGCAGAATTCTATTCACACTTCACGTCTCCAATTCGTCGTTACCCTGACTTGATCTTACACCGTTTGATTCGTTCATATGGTGAAAAAGGAACAGGATCTGCTCAAAAAGCGAAATGGGAAAATCGTTTACCGGATATTGCTGAGCAGACATCAAAAGCGGAACGTCGTGCGGTCGATGCTGAAAGAGAAACGGATGCATTGAAGAAAACTGAATTTATGGCTGATAAAGTTGGCGAAATTTATGAAGGAATCATTGGTTCGGTGTTGAAATTTGGTTTGTTTGTTGAATTGCCGAATACAGTTGAAGGTCTGGTCCATATTTCAAATATGAAAGACGACTACTTTAATTATATCGAGGAGCAAATGATGCTCGTTGGAGAACGTACTGGGGTCGTTTACCGTATTGGACAAAAAGTAAAAGTGAAAATAACCAAAGCTGATCCTGAAACACGTGAAATCGATTTTGAACTGGTTCCAGATCCGAATGCACCTAAATATGATGGACCTAAACGTTCAACAAAAGGTAGAGGTAGAGGGAATAGTCAAACTCGTGGAAAAGAAAGTGGTTCAAAAGAGAAATTTTCATCTTATAAACCTAAAGAAAAAGAAACAAGCAAAAAGAAAAGCAAACCTTTTTATAAAGAGGTAGCTAAAAATAAAAAACCTAAGAAAAAATAAAAGGTTTTTAATGAGTTAGGAGGCGATCATAGATGCCAAAAGGTTCAGGTAAAGTACTTGCACAAAATAGAAAAGCGAGCTATGATTTTTCAATATTAGATACAGTAGAAGCTGGAATAGTATTGCAAGGAACAGAGATCAAATCTATTAGAGCAGGTCGAATCAATCTAAAAGACGGATACGCTAAAATACAAAATGGTGAAATTTATTTGCACAATGTTCATATCAGTCCTTATGAACAAGGAAATCAATTTAATCATGATCCTTTAAGAACAAGAAAATTGTTGATGCACAAAAAACAGATCACGAATTTATTGGGGGAAACAAAATCTAGCGGAAATACGCTGATTCCTTTAAAGGTCTACCTAAAAGATGGGTACGCAAAAGTATTGATCGGCTTAGCAAAAGGGAAGAAAAAATACGACAAACGTGAAGATTTAAAACGAAAAGACCAAAAACGTGAATTGGATCGTGCATTAAGATCAAGATAAATACGGTTAAATTTGCCTATTCGTTATTATTGACTTTGATAAAGTAAGTGATGTAAAGTAAATATAAGAAATGTAAGATTTAAAAATTGAATGTGAAAGAAGGACTAACAATGTCTGTTTACGATTATACGGTTACTGAAATTGGTGGGGAAGAAGTTTCGCTATCAGAATACAAAGGAAAAGTTTTACTAATTGTGAATACAGCTACAGAATGTGGTTTGGCTCCTCAATTAGAAGGTTTAGAAAAATTGTATCAAACGTATAAAGAACAAGGACTAGTTATACTAGGTTTCCCTTCTAATCAGTTTATGAATCAAGAACCTCGTGAAGGTGAAGAAATCGCAAGTTTTTGTCAAAAAAATTATGGTGTTTCTTTTCAGTTTCATGAAAAAATATTGGTGAATGGGAAAAATGCAGATCCACTTTACCACTATCTTACATCAGAGACAGGGAACAAAAAAATCAAATGGAATTTCACAAAATTTCTAATTGGTCGAGATGGTGAAATCATTAAACGATTTGGTTCAACAAAGGTACCTGAAAAAATGGAAACGGATATAGCTGAAGCAGTAACAAATAGTTAAAGGTGTTAAGAAAGGTCTCAGACAAGCAGTCTTGGGACCTTTTTTTAGTAGGAACATTTTGAATAATGAATACTCTCTTGTAAATAGGAGAGTTTTTTTAGTACATTAAGAAGGAAAGAATAAATAAGAAACATGGTATACTGATTTGGTATAGATTATAAAGGGGTGAGAAAACATGAACACAACTAAAAAATATTTGAATTTATTAGCTAAAGAATACCCAACGATTGGGGATACAACTACTGAAATCATCAATCTGGAAGCTATTATGAATTTACCTAAAGGTACGGAACATTTTGTTAGCGATGTTCATGGAGAATACGAGTCTTTTCAACATGTGCTTAGAAATGGATCAGGTAATGTAAAAGAAAAGATAAGAGAAATTTTTCATAATCGCTTAAGCCAAAGAGAAATGAACAGCTTAGCAACATTAATTTATTATCCTGAAAATAAAATTCGATTGGTCTGTAATGATTTTGAAAATCAAGAAGAAGTACATGAATGGTATAGGATTACACTGTCTAGATTAATAGAATTATGTGTTTTTGTAGCTTCAAAGTACACCAGGTCAAAAGTCCGAAAGGCTTTGCCAAATGAATTTGCGTATATTATTGAAGAGCTGTTATCAAAAGATGGAGATGGCTATACAAATAAAGAAGATTACTACAGTGAAATTATTGGCAGCATCATTTCATTGGATAGAGGAACTGATTTTATTACAGCTATATCCTATCTGATCCAAAGGCTTGTAGTGGATCAATTGCATGTTGTTGGGGATATTTATGACAGAGGTCCTTACCCTGATAAAATTATTGATACACTAATGGAACATCATTCGGTGGATGTACAATGGGGAAACCATGATATCTTGTGGATGGGAGCAGCAAGTGGTTCAGCGGTTTGTATTGCAAATGTCCTGCGCATCAGTGCTCGCTATGATAATTTAGAAATTATTGAAGACGCTTACGGCATTTCGTTACGTCAATTGCTTACTTTTGCGGAAATGACGTATCCAGAAGACCTAAAAAGTTGTTTTTATCCTAAAGTGGATTCAAATAAAGAAGATTATTTTGAAGATGAAATTCGCCAAATCACCAAAATGCATCAAGCTATTTCAGTGATTCAGTTTAAACTTGAGGGTGAAATCATTAACAGACATCCTGAGTTTCAATTAGACCACCGATTAGTGTTAAACGGAATTGATTATGAAAATGGGACAATTTCAATCAAAGGAAAAGATTACCCGTTATTAAATACCAATTTTCCAACGATTGATCCAGCTGATCCTTATAAATTAACTTTAGAAGAAGAGTTTGTTGTTGAAAAATTAATCACAGCATTTAAAAATTGTGGGCGCCTGCAGCATCATATTTCTTATTTGTACAGCAAAGGCAATATGTACCTCACGTATAATGATAATTTATTGTTCCATGGCTGTATGCCTCTGACGGAAACCGGTGAGTTTATGGGAATGGAAATCCAAGGGGAGCAATACGCTGGAAAAAAATTATTGGACAAGTTTGAGGAAGTACTACGAAAAGGGTATTTAAATAAAGGCCATAAAGACAATGACAAGTATTTAGACTACATTTGGTATTTATGGACCGGTCCAGTATCTTCACTTTTTGGAAAAGATCAAATGACGACATTCGAACGGTATTACGTTGCGGATAAAGTTACTCATGAAGAAAAGAAAAATGCTTATTATGCTATGCGCAATGATGAAAAAACATGCGAAAAGATTTTAAGTGAGTTTGGATTAGATCCTCTTAAAGGGCATATCATTAATGGACACACCCCCGTGAAAGAAAAACGCGGAGAGGATCCTATAAAGGCGAATGGCCGGATCATTGTCATTGATGGCGGATTTTCTAAAGCGTATCAAGGGACAACTGGGTTAGCAGGGTATACCTTGTTGTACAACTCCTATGGAATGGTTTTAGTTTCTCATCAACCGTTCACTTCTGTAAATGACGCGATTGAAAATGAAATAGACATCATGTCTACCAGAAGAGTGATTGACCGAGAATTAGACCGTAAAAAGGTTCGAGAAACCGATGTGGGTAAAGAACTGACTAAGCAAGTTAGTGATTTGAAAGAATTATTAGAAGCTTATCGTAATGGAGATATCATTGAAAAGCCAAAACAGAATTACACCATTCTTAAGTAATAAAGGTTTTTAATACAATGTTTACTTAAAATTAAACGGATATTTATATTATGGCTCGTTTTTTTGGTACAATGAGGTAGACACTAAAAGAATAAACACAACTACTGTACTGGAGGAGATTTTTTATGGAAGAAGGCTGCACTTTTTATTTTGTACGTCACGGCCAAACTTACTTTAATCATTACAAAAGAATGCAAGGGTGGTCTAACACTCCGTTAACGCCAAAAGGACGCGAAGATGTTCGCAGCAGTGGAAGAGGTTTAGCAGATGTTGAATTTGATGCCGCTTATACAAGTGATTTAAGTCGTACGATTGAAACAGCGACAATCATATTAGAAGAAAATAAAAAAGGCAAAGATATGACACTGAAATCGATGCCAGAATTTCGTGAAGTTTTCTTCGGATCATTCGAAGGTAGCGATGTGGATGAAACTTGGGGAAAAGTGAATGAAGAAATGGGTTATTCAAGTGTTGCTGAGATGTGGGCTGAAACGTCTATTCCTGAACAAATGAATGCCTTTAAAAAAGCTGATCCTTACCACGATGCTGAAGACTTTTTAACGTTTTGGCTAAGAGTAGAACAAGGATTGATGAAACTAGTGGACAAACATCGTGATACCGGAGATAAAGTCATGATTGTGGCTCACGGAAACACCATTCGCTACTTGCTGAATAATCTGGTTCCTGAACTTGAAAATCCACAACCATTATTGAATGCAAGTGTCTCAGTTGTAAAATATTACAATGGGAGATACCATTTGGAAGCCTACAATGAAGTTGGGCATTTTATAGAGTTGTAATAGTAAGTTGAAAGTTTTTTACAAAAAGGAGATCAATATGGTATTGCCAAAAGCATTAGTTTTTTTCGATTTAGATGGGACACTTTTAAATAGTAAATCTGAAGTAGACCAAGAAGTCACTCATGCTTTAGAAAAACTGAAAGAAAATGGGGGAGTTCCATTTATCGCCACTGGAAGAAGTCCTCTTGAAATTCAACATGTATTAGACACGACGCCTATTGAATCGTTTATTACGCTTAACGGTCAATACATTATGTATGAAGGCAAAGAAATCTATCGCAGTCAAATGCCTAAAGAGTTATTAATTCGCTTAAAAGAAGCGGCTGACGATTTAGATCTAGCCGTTTCTTTCTATACAAGTGATAAAATTCGGGTTACGTCTACTTCCCAAGAAGTCGAGCGCGCCTATAACTTTCTTCATGCAAAAGCACCGGCTGTCGATGCTGCTATTCATTTAAATGAAGAAGTCTTAATGGCCTTGATTTTAACGACTGATACGTCTATTGATGATCAATTTAGAGAAAAATTTCCTGAGTTGTCCTTCTACAGAAATACACCATTCAGCATCGATGTGATCACAAAAGGCAATTCAAAAGCTACTGGTATTCAAGAATTGGTCAAATTAATGCAATTTGATGATATTCCAACTTATGCATTTGGAGACGGTCCAAATGATTTAGAGATGGTAGGTCATGCTGATTACGGTGTAGCCATGGCAAATGGTATTGATGTGTTAAAAAATACTGCGGATTATATAACGTCTAGTCACGTTGAAGGCGGAATTATTGAAGGATTAGAGTTTTACGACTTAATTAAATAAGCTGATAAAGCTTTAAAAAGAGGCATTAGGATTTTTCCTAACGTCTCTTTTTTTGTATTAATTAATCGTATTATGCATTTTTTATACATTAAACAATTAATAATTGTATAAAATAATTAATTTACTCTTTTTAGTTGCATAAATAATTCGTTTTGTTATAATAAGAATAATTAAAATTACATGAAAGAAGGTTAAGAATTGATGAAAGCAGCTATTGTTGGTGCAACGGGATATAGCGCATTAGAACTTATCCGTTTATTAAACCGTCACCCACATGTAACCGTTACGGAAATGATTTCGCATTCTCATGATGAAGAATTGCTAAGTGATATGTACCCTCATATGAAGTCTATTATTGAAAAACCTATGATTGAATATGATCTTCCTTATCTTGAAAAAGAAGTAGATGTATTATTTTTTGCAACGCCGTCTGGTATTAGTAAGTCGTTGATTCCGGAGGTCTTAAAAACGTCTTTGCAATGCATTGATTTAAGTGGAGATTTTAGATTATTAAAAAATGATTATGAAGAATGGTATGGAGCAGAGGCTGCAGCAAGTGAAGTGCAAGAAAAAGCCACTTTTGGATTAGCTGAAATTTACAAAGAAGAAATAAAAAATGCTGCTTTCATTTCTAATCCAGGATGTTACTCAACCGCTGCTTTATTAGGATTGATTCCTATTGTCCAAACGGAATGGATTACCAAAAAGGGCATCGTTATTGATGCCAAAAGTGGTACTTCAGGCGCAGGACGGACACTTTCAAGAATGACTCATTTTTCAGAAATGAATGAAGCACTCATTCCTTATAAGTTTGGAAAGCATCAGCATACACCTGAGATTGAGCATTACTTATCTAAAGAAGCGGGCGAAGAAATAAAAGTGACCTTAGCGACCCACTTAGTACCTATGACCAGAGGCCTCTTGTGTACAATGTATCTTCCATTGAACCAATCCGTAACGTCAAAAGACATTTGGGAGCTGTACCAATCCTTTTATGAACATGATCCTTTTATTCGCCTTCAACCACTTGGATCATTGCCTCAAACGAAACAAGTTACTGGGAGCAATTACGTTGATATAGGCATTCATGTCGATGAACGAACAGAACAATTGATCGTTGTTGTAGCGATAGATAATTTAGTCAAAGGAGCAGCAGGTCAAGCTATTCAAAACTTGAACTTGATGAACAACTGGCCGATTGACGAAGGACTAGAGTATAGTCCCTTATACCCTTGAAAAAGTGAGGAGAAAAATGATGATGGTAATAGATATTACGCAGCCTACACAAAAAATCCATATAGTAGAGGATGGACATGTTACGTCTCCAAAAGGTTTTACAGCTGGAGGTGTGCATACTGGTTTACGAAAAGCAGCTCTTGATTTTGGATGGATCCATTCAGAAGTACCTGCTACTGCGGCAGGAGTCTACACCTTGAATAGTTTTCAAGCGGCCCCATTGAAGCTGACCAAACAGCATGTAGATACAGAAAGAAAAATCCAGACAATAGTAGTGAATTCTGGAAATGCTAATTCTTGTACGGGTGAAGACGGTATGAAAAAAGCTCAAGCAACAGCGGAATTGGTTGCGAAAGAAAAAGGCATTGAAGAGCATTTAGTAGCCATTGCATCTACTGGGATTATTGGCATTCCGCTACCATTTGAACCGATAAAAATTGGCATTCACTACCTAAACGATCCGCTTTGTCAAAATGTATCTGATTTTGAACGGGCTATTTTAACAACGGATATTGAAACGAAGCATATTGCGGTGGAATTTGAGATTGATGGGAAACACATTACGATTGGAGGAGCTGCAAAAGGCTCGGGTATGATCCACCCTAATATGGCAACGATGCTTGGTTTTATTACAACAGATGCTATTGTAGATAGCAAAAGCTTAGAGCAAGCATTGAAAGCAACGACTGATAAGACGTTTAATATGATTACGGTTGATGGAGACTCGAGTACCAATGATATGGTACTCGCGTTAGCCAATGGAACACAAGGTAACACTCTTTTAACTCAAGATCATCCACAATGGGCAGTTTTTTTGGAAGGCTTTCAATACGTTTGCAAAACGCTAGCTAAATCAATCGCACGTGACGGAGAAGGTGCTACCAAATTAATCGAAGTAGAAGTGATCGGAGCAAAAACAGACGAAGTGGCTCAAGCTGTGGCCAAATCAGTTATTTCATCGAATTTAGTAAAAACAGCAATGTACGGTTCAGATGCCAATTGGGGAAGAATTATCACAGCAATAGGATATAGCAATCAAAAAATTGAACCGGAACACGTAAAAGTTTTAATTGGCGATACAGTAGTGGTTGAGAAAGGGATCGGCGTTCCTTTCGATGAAGAAGCCGTTATGCTTACGTTAGTGAAGGATGATGTCAAGTTGACCATCGATTTACAACAAGATCAGCATTCAGCAACAGCATGGGGCTGCGATCTAACCTATGATTACATTCGAATCAATTCATCCTATCGGACATGAGGTGAGAAAATGGATATACTGATTATGAAAATCGGCGGAAGCATACAAGATAAATTACCAGAGTCATTCTATCAAATGATTGCCCAACTGCAACAAACGAAAAAATGTTATCCGGTGATTGTTCATGGCGGAGGTCCAATGATTAATGAGTTATTGGAAAAATTAGCGATTCCTACAAAATTTGTCAATGGATTGCGTGTGACCACAAAAGAAGTTTTAACAGTAGTAGAAATGGTTTTAAGCGGATCCATCAACAATGAAATCGTGACTCACTGCCAAATTCAACAACTACAAGCTATTGGAATGAGTGGCATTGATCATGGATTGCTAAAGGTCAAACCTATCCAAACTACTGAAGAAATCGGTTTTGTTGGAGAAGTGACTGATGTCAATACAGCTTTTCTAATGAACTTACTGGAAAATAATATTATTCCAGTGATTTCACCTATAGGAATGGATGAGACAGGTCAACATTACAATATCAATGGGGATATGGCAGCAGCAGCTATCGCAAAAGCGTTAGGCGGAAAGCTAGCTTTTATCAGCAATGTTTCTGGAGTCATGGAACAAAAAAAAGATTATTTGAAAATTCACTCTTCACTAACAAAAGGAGAAGCAGAACAATTAATCAAAGAAGAAATCATTACTGATGGAATGATTCCTAAAGTGCGTTCTGCTATTGGAAGTCTTTCTGTTCATATGAAACAAGCGGTTATTTTGAATGGACTGAAACCAGAAGACATTGCAAGTTATCTAAAGGGAAATGAAGTAGGTACACGATTTGTCTATAAGGAGGAAGTAATATATGGCTAAAGAAGAAAACCAGACCGTTCTTATGTCAACTTATGCGCGTTTTCCAATCACCATTACTAAAGGAAAAGGAACGTATGTATGGGATGAAAAAAATGAAAGGTACTTAGACTTTACATCGGGTATTGCGACATGCAACTTAGGACACGTTCCTGATTCAGTAGCACAAAAGTTGCACCAACAATTAGATACATTATGGCACTGTTCCAATTTATATGAGATTCCATTGCAAACCCAATTAGCAGAAGAGCTCGTTCATTATTCGCAATTTGATCAAGTCTTTTTTTGCAATAGCGGAGCAGAAGCTAATGAAGCAGCGTTAAAAATTGCTCGTAAATACGCAAAAGATCATGGTCATTCAGAACGCACATCTATAGTTTCCTTTAAAGACTCCTTTCATGGAAGAACTTTTGCCACATTGTCTGTAACCGGACAAGAAAAAGTTCAAACGGGGTATGAACCTTTAATGCCAGGTGTACGGTCTTTAAAATTTAATGAAGAATCTGACCTTGGGAAAATTCATAACGGAAAAACAGCTGCAGTCTTGTTGGAACTTGTTCAAGGCGAGGGTGGAGTCAATCCGGCACATAAAGAGTGGCTTCATTCTTTGCAAGATATCTGCCAAGCGTACGACATTCTTTTAATGGTTGATGAAGTTCAAACGGGTATGGGAAGAACGGGAACGTTATTTGCTTATGAACAATACGGTATTGAGCCGGATGTTATGACCCTAGCAAAAGGTTTGGGATCGGGCTTTCCGATTGGAGCAATGCTAGCCAAAAAATATGTTGCAGATTCTTTTACTCCAGGAACCCACGGCACAACTTTTGGAGGGAACCCATTAGCAGCAGCAGCCGGAGTAGCTACCTTAAGCGAAATGACCAAACAGGGATTTATGAAAGACGTACAGAAAAAAGCAACTTCTTTTAAAGAACAATTGGAACACTTAACCAATCGGTTTAATGTGATAAAAAATGTAAAAGGAATGGGTTTTCTAATCGGAATTGAAGTAGATATGGAAGCCAAAGAACTCGTAACTTTATTGCAAGAAAAGTATGTTTTGACGTTAACAGCAGGTCCACAAGTCTTACGTGTTTTGCCACCTTTGACCGTTACAACTGAAGAAATAAACGAGTTTCTTCAAAAATTTGAAGAAGTGCTCATTTCAATACAAAAGAATAAGTGAAGAGAAAGTGAGTGAGAAATTGAGAATGGCAGAACAAAATTGGGAACTAAGCAAAAAGGATATTTTACAAGTAGTGGATTTAACAAGAAAAGAGTTAACTGCACTTATTCAAGATGCAATCGTCATGAAACAACAAACCAAAGCAGGAATTCCACATCCACACTTGCAAGGGAAAACACTGGGTATGATTTTTGAAAAGTCTTCTACACGAACACGGGTATCTTTTGAAGTAGGTATGACGCAATTAGGAGGCCATGCCTTATTTCTAAGTTCGAAGGATATCCAATTAGGTAGAGGTGAGAGTATCGCGGATACTGCAAAAGTGCTTTCTCGTTATGTGGATGGACTAATGATTCGCACGTTTGGACACGAAATCATTGAGGAATTTGCAGAAAATTCGTCGGTGCCTATTATAAATGGATTAACCAATGAACACCACCCGATGCAAGTTCTAGCAGATTTAATGACGATTTATGAAAAAAAGGGAAAATTAGAAGGATTAACAATGGCTTATGTAGGAGATGGGAACAATAATATGCCCCATTCATTAATGGAGGGAGCCGCCATTATGGGAATGAATATGCGCATAGCTAGTCCCAGAGGGTATGAACCTCTAGAAGCTGTTTTTCAACACGCAAAAACCAAAGCTGAAAAACTAGGAGCCACTATCCACTTTACATATGATCCAATAGAAGCAGTAAAAGAAGCAGATATTGTTGTAACGGATGTATGGACAAGTATGGGAATGGAAAGTGAAGAAACAGAACGATTAACGGCATTTCTGCCTTATCAAGTGAATGCAGCACTGACTCATTATGCACAAGAGGATTTTATATTCCTACATTGCCTACCTGCACATCGCGGCGAAGAAGTGACCGCTGAAATTATTGATGGCAACCACTCCGTTGTATTTGATGAAGCAGAGAATCGCTTGCATGCCCAAAAAGCTGTATTGAAAAAATTAATGGAAAATCTTAAAATCTAAAAAAGCTATCAGGAATTAATTCCTGATGGCTTTTTTAGGTTAGATGACACAAAATTGTACACTAGATACTGAGTTGGCTAAAAGTAGAACAACATTATTAATGAATAAGTCAGCAGTCAACTTCATTTTAAGAGGAGACTTATTCATAACGACTACTTTATTGCCTTTACATGGCTACAAGTACTTCCTATTCCTCCAGAAAGATGATTGACAATACTCGCGCAAATTAGTAAATAACTACAAAAAAAAGGCCGATAAATACTGAAATAGCAGTATTTACCAAACCTTATCTTACTAGTTGTTCCAACTAATTTCCTATGGAAGCGAGGGGAGTCGAACCCCTGTCCAAATATATCGGCACCTAGACGTCTACGTTCATAGTTGTACTATTAAGGTTTCGCTCAGTATTAGCCGCACAACAGGCATCATACGTCGCTAGTCTGATGATCTCTTCTAAAACTTGCAGACGGAAAGTTTTAGCGTATCCCACTAATTATAGGACCCTTGCTCGAGCACATGGGCGATACCGAGAGGATCTACACTAAGCTGTTATTACGCAGCTAAAGCGTAAGAGTTATTATTGTTTTTATCAGTTATATTTAACTGTAACGTTTTAGCGTAGCCGTAACCTACGAAACGCGATCCAAGCTCGACCTATACCTGTCGATTCCGTAACGCTCCCTAAATGGGATGTATACAGAGAATGTTCTGTTTTGAATCATCATTAATCTGGTTAACTCTCTCTAAATAGTATAACATATTTTAGCGGAAAAGAAAATAAAGGGTGAGAAACAGTTTCTAGATTGATTTCTTAGAAATGATTAAGGATTGCGCTAGGTACTTCAAGATAATATAGAAATTAAAAAACACATCTTAAAAAGATGTGTTTTTTGGTTTCTATTTTAGTCATTAGAATGGATGTAAGTTATTCTAAAGTTGAAGAACTTACTATTTGCTGTTCGGATGCTTGAACGTAAACATCGTATAATTTAGACAATACAGTAATATCACCATTTGCAATTTTTGATAATTTCAAAAATACAGGTTTCATAAGCTCAGCATCATCATGTTCGCTAACAATAGCTAAGGCTTCCCGATTCAGTATAAACAAATCGTCTAATAATGTATGGTATTTTTTTACGAATTCTTGGAGACCTTCTTTATCTTCTAGTAAAACATGTTTTAAATTTTGGTTTTTTTCATGAAGGTTTTCTAAGTATTCTCCAACAGTCATATCTAGTGAAGTTGAAACCTCTTCTAATTCATTAAAAAACATATCGTTAACATCGATTAACACTAATTACACCTCCACAATAACAATAACAACAACTGATTATATAATATTCTAAACAGAATGAACATAGAATTTAAAAATAGAATTAAATAATAGGTGTTCTTATAGACAAAATATGTCTAGGATACTAAGAATTGTTTAAATTAGCTTTGAAAATGAATAGATTTGATAAAGAATAATGAAAGAGAAATAAAGAGAATGCTCCAAAATAGTTGGGTTCTATTTGATTCAGCGTTACAATGGACATAGAAGTTATAAAGATGGAGGTTACGAACAATGAAGATTGGGATACCAAGAGAAATAAAAAACAACGAAAGTCGAGTAGCTATTTCTCCTGCCGGTGTAAATAGCCTTGTGGAAAATGGACACGAAGTCATCATAGAAGTGAATGCAGGAAAGACTGCCGGATTTACGGATGAAGACTATCAACTGTCAGGAGCCACGTTGCTTGAAGATGCTGAGCAAATTTGGGATGCTGAAATGATCATTAAAGTAAAAGAACCTATTCCGAGTGAATACAAGTATTTCAAAAAAGGTATGATACTGTTCACTTACTTGCATTTAGCGCCAGCTTTAGAATTAACTAAAGAGCTGATGAAGGCTGAAGTTACAGCTATCGGCTATGAAACAATGGTTGGAACTGACGGAACGTTACCTTTGTTGACGCCAATGAGCCAAATTGCCGGAAGAATGGCTGCACAAGTCGGTGCTGAATTTCTTGAGAGTGTCAATCAAGGAAAAGGTATCTTGTTAAGCGGAGTACCTGGAGTTCAAAAAGGAAAAGTAACCATTATAGGTGGCGGAGTTTCCGGAACGAATGCAGCTAAAATTGCAATTGGTCTGGGAGCAGAAGTGACCATTTTAGATGTCAATCCTAAACGATTAGAAGAATTAGATGATTTATTTGAAAATAGAATCAACACACTGATGTCAAATGAATACAATATTGCAAAAGCGGTTAAAGAAGCAGATTTAGTAATCGGAGCTGTATTAATTCCAGGATCTAAAGCACCAACCTTAGTGACAGAAGAAATGGTTAAACAAATGGAGCCAGGTTCGGTTGTCGTTGATATAGCGGTTGACCAAGGGGGGATTTTTGAAACAGCATCTGAAGTGACGACACATGATGATCCTGTGTACGTAAAACATGGAGTTGTACATTATGCAGTTGCCAATATGCCAGGAGCTGTTCCAAAAACATCTACTCTAGCTTTAACCAATGTAACTATTCCTTATGCAGTTGAGATCGCAAATAAAGGGTTGATAAAAGCCGCTAAAGAAAATGCAACAATTTATACAGGCATTAATGTTATGGCTGGAAAATTGACTAAAAAAGAAGTTGGAGAGTCATTAAATCTTCCGTATCATGAAGCATTGAGTTCGTTTATATAATCAAGCCAGTGTGTTTTGAAGTAGAAGTTGCATTAAATGCATAAATAAATGAATTTCTTTCCGAAATGCAGTATACTAATGAAGAAACTAACTGCAAAAAGGAGCATTCGCATGTCAAAAGGAAATAAAAAAATTCAAGTAGAAGTAAAAGAAACCCCTAATAATAGAGAAGGTTTTGTTGAGTTAGAGCTTTATGTGAATGACGAAAAAATTGGTCAATTGCAACAAGAAGAAGGCCAAACTGTTACCGTAAAAACCAATTCAGGAACAGAGTCTAAAGTGAGAACTGTTGATGAAGGTATAAATAAATTAATTATGGACTATAATTTATACCAAATGTAAATTTGAACGTATAACAAATTAAATCTAAAAGATCGATCCTGCTTTAGGATCGATCTTTTTTTATGGATGCTGTTATTAAGAGCGTCCTAAAAGCTTTTTAAACCCATCTATGCTATGCTTTTTCTATACATAACGTAAAGGATGTGATTGTTTTGTCAACGAATGCCAAGTCAGCTTCTTTTAAAGATAAATTTAAGCATTTCCTAGAAGTATTTAAACCCAATTGGGCAAGAGCTGAAGTATCAGCAAATGCAGCTCAACTTGCTTACTTCACCCTATTATCCTTATTCCCAATTTTATTGGTTGTAGCGAACGTTATTCCCCTTTTTCCTATAGATGCAGCTGACATACTGCCAATGGTAGAAACAGCTGTCCCGCCGGATATTTACAATGTTTTAGCTCCAATTCTAGAAAATTATTTAAGTAGTTCAAGCGGAGGCGCTATATCTATTGGTTTGATTACGTCATTGTGGTCGGCCAGTAAAGCTTTTAATGCTTTGCAAGATGTATTGAATGAGGTCTACGGTGTAGAAAAAAGAAATAATTTTATTATTGTTCGATTAGTTTCTTTCTTAGTACAGTTAGCTATTGTGGCTATTGTAGGGGTAGTGATTTTTGTCTTTGTCTTTGGTGAATTTATTTTGTTATTCCTTGAAGATTTTGTTGGAATTGAGTTAGACTTAGTTCTACAAGTGTTTAGTTATAAATGGTTGGTTTTATTTATCGTCTTGATTCTAATCATTACAATGGTTTATTTCTTAGTACCAAATCATCGTATGCACATCAAATATGCTCTTCCAGGAGCAGTATTTGCTACGATAGGTTGGATGGTCTTATCACAAGCCTTTACACTCTATGTGCAATTTGCTGGAGGAGAAGCAGCTGCTAGTGCGACGTTTGGGGTATTCATTGTTTTAATGCTGTGGCTCTATTTATCGGCTATAATTTTACTGTTAGGTGCACTAATCAATGCCGTTTACTTTGAAATTAAAATAGGTAAATCGGTTCAGGAAGTTAAGATTGAAAAAGATAAAGAAGAAAAAGTCGAAATTGAAAGAGAGTACCCAGATCAATCAGAAGCAATTCAACATAAAAAATTAGTGAAATTAAAAACAGTAGAGAAACACAAAGAAGACTGAGTGAAGACTCAGTTTTCTTTTTTCTTTAGTCGTAGTTAATAGAAGAGCACCGTAAGATTTTTCTAAGAAAGGAGACAGCCCTTTTTTTTAGCTTGGTTTTCTTATATAATGGATGAAGTTTGATAAAGACATTTTTTAATAGATAGGACACAAGGAGAATTTTAAAAAATGATAGAAAATAAAGAAACAAAAATAGATTATGGGATTATCTTATCCGTATTGTTGCTAGCAATCATTAGTATTGCGACTATCTATTCAACCACTCATTTAACTGGGAACTCTGGAATCGGTGCTACATTGATGCAAGTCATCTGGTACGTCGTTGGTGCAGTTGCCATCGTTGTGATCATGCAGTTTGATTCTGAACAGTTATGGAAATTGGCACCGGTAGCATATGGATTTGGGCTCTTTCTGTTAGTGCTGGTGCTATTCTTTTATGACCGGCCGACTGAGTTAAGTACCGGAGCAAAAAGCTGGTTTAAGATAGGTCCACTAACCTTTCAGCCTTCGGAGATCATGAAAATAGCCTTTATTCTAATGCTGGCTCGTGTAGTTACAAAACACAACGGCGATTACCCCACTCATTACCCTAAAGCAGATTTCTTATTGTTAGGCAAAATCATATTAACGTCTATTCCGCCACTTGTACTAGTTATGCTACAAAATGACTTAGGTTCAACATTAGTGTTTATTGCCATTATTATTGGTTTAGTGTTGATTTCAGGAGTCTCTTGGAAGATCATTATGCCACTATTTGCAGGAGTGGCCGCGCTTGGTGGAACCTTACTTATATTAGTTGTATACAATCGTGACTTTTTACTACGATTGGGTTTTAAACCGTATCAATTTTCTCGGATAGATTCCTGGCTAAATCCATACGGAGATTCAGGTGATACCTCTTATCAACTGATTCAGAGTATTAAAGCAATCGGGTCAGGTAAAATGTTTGGTAAAGGATTTGGGACATCAGAAGTGTATGTACCCGTTCGAGAGTCTGACATGATTTTTTCAACGATTGGAGAAAATTTTGGTTTTCTTGGTAGTTGTATTTTAATCTTTATCTACTTCTTACTGATCTATCAGATGATCCGCATTTGTTTTGATACGAAAAACGAATTTTATGCATATATTGCGACAGGCGTTATCATGATGATTCTATTCCATGTTTTTGAAAATGTTGGGATGAGTATTGGATTGCTTCCATTAACTGGGATACCACTGCCATTTATTTCTCAAGGAGGAACGGCGCTGTTAGGAAATATGATGGGTGTTGGACTCATTATGTCCATGAGGTACCATTACCGCAGTTACATGTTCTCTCAGGAAGATGAAGATTTTAAATAAAAAAGAGTACTATATTGGAGTGAGTTTCAATGCTTGAATTGTATCAGCATCCGACGTGTTCAACCTGTAAGGCTGCAAGAAAATGGCTGGATGACCATTTAATCGAGTACCGTGCGATAAATATGATTGAGAATCCACCAACACAAGAAACATTAATCAACTTGATGAAACAAACGGATCTTTCTGTACTTCGCTTTTTTAACACTAGCGGGAACCGATACCGCGAATTAGGGTTGAAAACGAGGGTGCCAAACATGGATATAACCGAATGTGCAGCTGTTTTGGCTTCAGATGGAATGTTGATTAAAAGGCCTTTACTAACTGATGGCAAAACAACGACTCTTGGTTTTAAAGAAGATGTCTATGAACAGACTTGGATAAAATAAAAAAACCAGAATGGAGCGATCAAATTGGAAAAGCAAATGAAATATAGTGAAAATGGCTTGTGGGTACTAAAAGAAGGCGACAATTACCGTATTGGATTATCTGAAAAAGGGCAAGACGATTTAGGAGAAGTCATGTTTGTTGAACTTCCAAGTATGCTAGCTGAAGTGCGTGAAAATGATGTCTTACTAGGAGTTGAAGGGGCAAAAGCTGTTACTGAATTATTGTCTCCATTAACGGGTGTAGTCGTTCAATTCCATGCAGAACTAACAGATAATCCTGAAAAACTAAACAGCATGGACAAAAACGACAATTGGATTCTTGAATTAAAAGATGTAGAACCAGAAGCTTTTGAAAAATTGTCGGCTGAAGTCTAGAAATTAAAGTTGACAGGGAAAAAATGCTCTGTTAGAATATGTTAAATATCAATAACGCGATGATAAGAAGAGTACGTTTGTAATAACCATTTATAGAGAGCCTTGTTTGCTGAAAATAGGTAATGGGAATTGAACCGAAGATGGTCTTTGAGCAGAATAAGTGAATGCCTTGGCATAAGCCTATTCCGGGTGCACCCGATAACGTGCCACAGTATAAAAAAGTTGAAAAATGCTTGAGTACTGTATGAGGTTGATTTAGTGATGAATCAACAAATTAAGGTGGTAACACGAAAAGTCAGAACTTTCGTCCTTATAGTAAGCAGTGCGCTTGGTATAGGGATGGAAGTTTTTTTATTTGAATGAATTAGGAGGTGACCAGAAGTGATTGAACTAACAAATATAAAAAAAGTATTTCAAACAAAACAAGGCAGTTTAACGGCTGTTAAAGATATCAATGTTTCCATCAAAGATGGTGAAATTTATGGAATCGTTGGGTATTCTGGAGCTGGAAAGAGTACATTGGTTCGAATGTTCAATGGGTTAGAAACGCCAACAGACGGTACCGTATCTATTGAAGGAAATATTATTTCGCAATTAAAAGGAAAAAAACTTAGAAAAGAACGCCAAAAAATTGGGATGATCTTTCAACATTTCAACCTTTTATGGTCTAGGACAGTTGAAGAAAATATTCTTTTTCCACTTGAATTGGCAAAAATGCCTAAAAATGAACGCGAAGCTAGAGCAAAAGAACTAATTGGTTTAGTAGGGTTGGAAGGAAGAGAAAAAGCTTATCCGTCTCAACTTTCAGGTGGTCAAAAGCAACGTGTAGGAATTGCACGAGCATTAGCTAATGATCCAACATTATTGTTGTGTGACGAGGCAACAAGTGCACTTGATCCGCAGACTACGGATGAAGTACTCGATTTACTATTAGACATCAACAAGCGCTTAAATCTAACGATTGTCTTGATCACACATGAGATGCACGTGATTCGCAAAATCTGTGATAAAGTTGCAGTCATGGATGATGGGAAAATTGTTGAAGAAGGTTCTGTCATTGATGTATTCAAAAAACCACAGCAAGATATTACTAAACGCTTTATCCGCCAAGATGCAAATCCAGACAGTGAAGACACCGATATGATTTTTGAGGAATTATTGGCAGAATATCCAGAAGGAAAAATCGTTCACTTAACGTTCCACGGACAACAAGCCAAGTTGCCAATCATGTCAAAAATTGTTCGAGATGATGGCGTTGATTTAAGCATCATTCAAGGAAACATTCAACAAACACAAGATGGCGCAATTGGTTCTCTTTATGTCCAACTAACAGGCGAAAATCAAAAAATTGAAGTGGCTATCGAAGAATTAAGAAAACTAAAAGTAGAAGTAGAGGTGGTAGAACATGTTGTCGAAGCTTAATTTAGGAGCGAGTGTTTTATCACAATATCTCGACTTTTCAGAAGTTGATTGGGAAAAAATGCAAGAAGCAACTTTAGAGACGATCGGTATGACAATCGGTTCAGTAGTTATCATCTTTTTTGCAGGTTTGCTGCTAGGTTTACTATTGTATGAAACAAATGGGAAAGATACGTTGGCAGCTAAAACATTGTACAGAGTCGTTGCTATTTTAGTCAATATCTTCCGCTCTATTCCTTTCATTATTTTAATCGTATTGCTGATACCAATCACAAAAACACTTGTAGGGTCTATCATTGGGCCAATAGCTGCATTGCCAGCATTGATTATTTCATCAGCACCATTTTTTGCACGACTGGTTGAAATTGGATTTCGAGAAATCGATAAAGGTGTTGTTGAAGCAGCTGAAGCAATGGGGGCCAGCAAATGGCAAATTATTTATAAAGTCTTGATTCCAGAAAGTCTGCCAGCTATTGTATCAGGAATTACAGTCACAACCATCTCTTTAGTAGGGTATACCGCAATGGCCGGCGTGATTGGGGCAGGCGGTTTAGGAAACCTCGCTTATCTTGATGGATTCCAACGAAACCAGCCAGCCGTAACTCTAGTTGCAACATTGATCATTTTAGTCATTGTCTTTATTATTCAAGCCATTGGAGATGTGATCGTTAAGAAAGTAGACAAACGTTAAAACAGCTAAATAAATAATAATCATTAGCTGATTAAAAAACAGTATTGCAGTTTAAATAGGGGATTTAAAAGCGTTAAAAAAACAGTGAAAAATAGGGGGATTTAAAGATGAAAAAGAAAACAATTTTATCAGCATTAGTAACAACAGGGGTAGTACTAACATTAGCTGCTTGTGGCAACGAAGGAAGCAACGAATCAAGCGGTTCAGGAACAGAAGAAACAACAATCAAAATTGGGGCTAGCAATGTGCCACATGCTGAAATTCTTGAGTTTGCAAAACCTATCCTTGAAGAAGAAGGCGTCACATTAGACATCACAACTTATAACGATTATGTCATTCCAAATGTGGCTTTAGATGAAGGTGAAATTGATGCCAACTACTTCCAACATATTCCATTTTTTGACGCAGCTGTAGAAGAAAATGGTTATGATTTTGTGAATGCTGGAAGCATTCATATCGAACCTTTAGCTATTTTTTCTCAACGTTATGAAAGCTTAGAAGATGTAGAAGATGGCGCAACGGTCTTAGTCAGCAACAACCAAGCAGACTGGGGACGCGTAATTGGAATCTTCCAAGAAGCTGGTCTAGTAACCGTGAAAGATGGCGTAGACCTTACAACAGCTACATTTGATGACATTGATGAAAACCCTAAGAACTTGAAATTTGAATACGAAAATGATCCAGCATTGATGACGACATTGTACCAACAAGATGAAGCAGAATTAATTGCCATCAACTCAAACTTTGCTGTAGATCAAGATATCAGCCCGCTTGACGATTCAATTGCTATTGAAAGTTCGTCTTCACCATATGCAAATATTGTTGCTGTACGTTCAGAAGATGCTGAAGATCCAGCTATTTTGAAATTGATAGAAGTATTGAAATCTGAAGAAGTACAAGATTTCATCTTAGAAGAATGGGATGGAGCAGTTGTGCCCGTAAAAGAATAAGCTAAATAAAAAAGTAAGAAGCAGATAAAATGGCTTCTTACTTTTTTTGTGCAGATAAATAAGTTAAGTCGATGGGGTTAAATTTATTTTGGAATAGACGGGATAAATTTAGAAACCCTTGGGGAACGAACGTCAAAAGCCTGTAATTGTCATGATTGCTGTTTTATTTTGTTGTTTTACGTACGATTAAAGTAAAGGCTAGTTCTTCAGGTGTTAATTTCTGTAAAGTCAGATCATTGTTGATTATCTTAAACGCATTTTCGGCTTGCTTATGTATAGAGTAATCAATGGTAGTGATGTCTAACAAATGTGAGATTTCAATATTATCAAAACCGATCACTGAAAAATCTTCAGGTAAAGAGTACCCTAAACGTTTTGCTTGCGAAACTAAACCAGCTGCAACAGCGTCAGAGCTTGTCATGAAGGCATCGGGCTTGATTTTTTGTTCGTCTAACCAATGAGCAATGCGCTCACCATCTTGGATGCTGTTGATATTATTGAACCGTTCGGGTGAATGTGGGGTCAAGTCGTACTTTTCACAAAAATATTCATAAGCTTTGATTCGGCTTTTAGTATTCAAGCGGCGAATATCGCTGTATAGATTGATAATCGTACGGCATCCTGTAGCATAAAGATGTTCAAGCCCCAAAAGATAGCCATCATACTGATCAATAAAAACAGACGAAATACAAGAAGATTTGACTCTCTGCCAAGTAACGATAGGACCATATTTTGTGTACGATTCAATAGTTGACCAGTCGTTCGAACGAATGATCAAAAAAATACCATCTAATTGTTTACTGCGCATCAGCTCTAAAGCACTTAATTCTTTTTTAGGATCATTTTCAGTTAAATAAAGAATGACCGTATAGCCTTTTTTTTGGGCAGCTAATGTAAAATTCTTGACTAACACAGTAATGGTCTCAGTAATATTCGGTGCAATGATGCCAATGGTTTTGGTCGCTCCTTTTTTCAACGAAATCGCTTGACTGTTTGGAACATAATCTAATTTTTCCACAGCGCTTTCGACTTTTTGGCGAGTAATATGGCTGACATAACCATTATTGTTAATGACCCTTGAAACGGTAGCAGAAGATACACCAGCAATTTTTGCAATATCTTTCATATTCGTCATTTCGAAAACCTCTTTCTGTAAACGGTTGTATAGTAATCAGTATAACAAATGATCGATAGAAAAAATACGCAGAACACAGCTAAGAAAAATCCTGAAATTATTTTTGATAAATAAAAAGTTTGTACTTGACATGTAATGCATTACATAAACTATAGTAAATGTAGGAATTGAAAACGTTTTAATAAGGAGGAAGAATAAATGTCGAAAACAGCATTAAAAATCGTTACAATTGGTGGAGGATCAAGCTACACTCCGGAATTAATTGAGGGGTATATCAAACGCAAGGACCAACTACCAATTAAAGAAATCGTTTTAGTAGATATTGAAGCTGGAAAAGAGAAACTTGAAATTGTAGGTGCAATGGCTAGGCGTCAAATTGAGGCTGCCGGTTTAGATTGGACTGTTGAACTGACATTAGATCGAAAAACAGCGTTGAAAGATGCCGATTTCGTTACTACGCAATTTCGCGTTGGATTGTTGGATGCGCGAATCAAGGACGAGAGAATTCCTTTATCCCATGGTGTATTAGGACAAGAAACAAATGGAGCCGGTGGAATGTTGAAAGCTTTTAGAACCATTCCAATCATTTTAGATATTATTAAAGATATGAAAGAAGTTTGTCCGGATGCTTGGTTGGTAAACTTCACAAATCCAGCAGGTATGGTAACTGAAGCAGCTATTAAACATGGAGGATGGAAAAAGACAGTTGGTTTATGTAATGTTCCGATTGGACACTGTTCAACGGCATCACAAAAATTAGGCATACCAGAAGATGAGCTTTTCTTTAAATTTGCTGGGATCAATCATTTCCACTGGCACCGTGTTTGGGATAAAACAGGAAAAGAAAGAACTGCTGAACTGATCGATATGATTTATGGACCTCATAAAGAAGGCGAAAATACAGATTTTAAAAATATCCATGACGCTGAATTCCACTATGAACAAATCAAAGACTTGGGTATGCTGCCATGCGGATACCACCGTTACTATTACATTGAAGATGAGATGCTAAAACATTCTATTGAAGAGTTTGAAAACGGTGAAACAAGAGCACAAGTTGTAAAAGCTACTGAAACACGATTATTTGAATTGTATAAAGATCCGGCACTAAATTATAAACCAGAAGAGTTATCACAACGTGGCGGGACTCATTACAGTGACGCAGCTTGTGAGATCATTGCTTCCATTCAAAATGACAAGCGGACAGATATGGTCGTTTCAACGGAAAACAATGGTACAATCGATGACTTGCCATATGATAGCATCGTTGAAGTATCGGGATCCGTTACGGCACATGGAGTAGAGCCTTACAACTGGGGCACATTTACTCCAGCAGCACGTGGCATCATTCAAAACATGAAAGCCATGGAGGAAACGGTGATTCGAGCAGCTATTGAAGGGAATTATGGAGCAGCTTTACAAGCCTTTACCATCAATCCTTTAGTACCAGGCGGCACGCTTGCAAAAACCATACTTGATGAAATGTTGTATGCGCATAAAGAACACCTGCCACAATTTGCAGAGAAAATCAAAGAAATCGAAGCTGACCAACCTGAAACAACTAGCTATGTTGATCAGTTAATGGAAAGCAACTATAAAGAAATTCCAGCTCAAATGGTCTAATAAACTAACGTGAGCAAATACCGATTAAAAGAGCTTACCTATGTCTACTATTTTTAGTAACCTAGGTAAGTAATTTAAAAGTTATTATGTAAGCGCTTTTTAAAATGGAGGGAGAATGAAAAATGGATAAATTTATGGAATTTCTTCAAGATAAGATGGGGCCTATTGCCTATAAACTAGATTCAAATCGCTATTTATCTGCTATAAAGACAGGTTTTTTTGGCGCTATGCCTATTTTGATTTTAGGTTCAATTTTTCTTTTGTTTGCTAACTTACCTATAACGGGCTACCCAGAATTTATGGCTTCTATATTAGGTGAAAATTGGTCCACCTACTTTATGGTACCGTATGATATGACTATGAACATCATGACGATTTTTGTTATCTTTGGTATCTCAAAATCATTAGCTGAATACTATGATCTAGATGATCTAGCAGCAATCGTAATTTCAGTTGTGGCTTTCTTAGTTTTAACACCCACTATTTCTACAGAAGAGGGTATAGTTGGAATTCCTGTGAACAATTTAGGAGCAAGTGGATTATTTGTTGGGATGATTACAGCAATTGTTGCCGTTGAAATCACTCGTTGGGTGGTTGCAAGAGGTTGGACCATCAAAATGCCTGAATCTGTTCCACCAAACGTAGCTAAATCATTTACAGCTTTAATACCGGCATTATTTGTTATTTTATTCTTTAATTTTACGCGTATCGGGTTTAGCTTTACCTCATATGAAACAGCTCAAACGTTTATTTTCCAATTTTTACAAACACCACTGACTGCTTTAGGCAGTTCATTGCCAGCGACATTAGTTATTGTAATTTTTGAAATCTTATTATGGTCATTTGGAATCCATGGTTCTAATATCGTTGGTGCAGTGATGCAACCCATTTGGTTATCGTTAACAGCAGAAAATGCTGCTGCTTTCAGTCTGGGAGAAACACTTCCCAATATTGTAAACTATCAATTTTATCAAAACTTCATAAAAGTAGGAGGCGCTGGTGGAACGATCGGATTAGCCTTACTTTGTTTAGTGATGGCTAAATCAGCACAGTTTAAGACATTGGGCAAATTAGCGTTTGGCCCAGCCTTATTTAATATCAATGAACCACTGATTTTTGGATTACCGATCGTGTTGAATCCAATCATGCTGATTCCATTTTTGATTACTCCGATTCTAATGGCTGTGTCAACTTACTTTGTTATGTCGATTGGACTCGTTCCAATAACGAATGGTGCCAATATACCATGGACAACACCACCAGTCATTGCAGGTTTCTTGGTTAGTGGTTGGCGAGGCGCCGTTTTCCAAATCATTCAAATTGCTGCCAGTACAGTTATCTACTATCCGTTCTTTAAACTGGTAGATAACAAAGCCTATATGATTGAAACTGAAGGTCAAGATGCTGTAAATAGTGAAATGGAAGAAGCCATTTCTATTACTGAAACGAAAACAGTTTAAATCAATCAGTGAAAAAAACGAGTGGATCTCTCACTCGTTTTTTTTATGTCTTTAAAACAGCGTTTTAGATAGTACTCTTTTCAAGATAATGATACACTCAAAGAAAGGATAATGGTTGGGAGTGATTAGTGTGTATAAAGAAATGCCAGCGAAAAAATTAGATAAACGTGCCATTCGCTATGAACGAACAAAAGATATTATTGAAAGTTTTTTTACCTTAGCTGTTTTTGTCCTTTTAATGTTTTTGACTATCCGATTTAATTGGCCAATCTGGTTGATGGCTATCTGGATTATTTTGCCGATCATTGATTTTTTATTGAGTCTATTCTTATTGCCTTATTTAAAGTTAAAGGCTGTACGTTATGAGATGCATGCGCTTCATCTTGAAATTATGGTGGGGCTTTTTTTTAAAAAGAGAACTTTGATTCCAATTGAGCGGATCCAACACGTGGTCGTCAAAGAAGGACCATTGACTAGGAGATATGGAATCCAAATAATCGAAGTCTTTACTGCAGGAACCGGACATGAGATCCCACTGTTGTTGAAAAAGGATGCAGAAGAGCTAAGAATTCAATTGCTAGACCAGATAAAGGCGGTGAAATCAGATGTATAATGAAAAAAAATTACACCCATTAACACTGGTTACTGAGGCTTATAAACGCTTGATTTCTTTTATCTTGCCTATTCTTTTCTTTGCTTTTGCCGGTCCAGATATGGAAGGATTTGGATTTATTTTGCCACTCCTTTTCTTTACGATTTTTGGGTTGTCGTACCTAGTGGACGTTTTAAGGTACATACGGACAACTTTTTGGATCGCAGGAAATCGATTTGTAGTAAAAAGCGGATTATTTATTCAAAAAGAAAAAGACGTTCAAATTAGTCGGATTCAAAGCATTGATTACAGTGAAAATTTGATTCACCGTATTTTTAATGTCACAAAGTTGGAGATCAAGACTCCTGGAAAAGGGATATCGTTAGATGCATTGTCTAAAGAAGATGCACTGAAATTGGCGAACCAACTGCATTACCTTAAAGAAACATCACTTGATGTTGACAGGGATAGAAATGAAGAACATGAAGAAAAACAGATTGACCGACACAGTGGTTTTTCATTGCAAGAAGCAGGAGTCACGAAAAAATTGTATTCCATGAGTTTAGTAGATATCCTCAAGATGAATTTTATGGGAGGGACTGTTTTTAAAGGTCTGATCATAATGGTAGGAGCAATAAATGTTTTTGGGGATTTTATTCCTGATTCAATTTTTAATCAAGCGGGAACAATTTTTAGCCAAACGGCGATTACCTCTTTCCTTTTTATTGGGGTCCTACTGTTTATCTTATTGTATGTTGTAGCTACAGTCCTTTCGATTATTAAGAATTTTGAATACAAAGTTGAATTAACAAAAAATCACGTGACTATTGAAAAAGGATTACTCGAAGTTAAAAGCCAGACGATTGCTTTAGCTAATGTTCAAAGCGTGTGGGAAAAACAAAATTGGTTCCAAAAACTGGCTGGCTATACAACCTTTTGGGTAGGGATTACCAGTGATGATGAAGTGGATAAGAAAAATGCTGCGAGTGAAGTCACTGAAGAAGGAAAAATTTTATTGTTGCCGTTAATAAAAAAAGATCAACTTGCAGCGTTAAGAGCTGAGATTATTCCGCAGTTTAACTTTCAGCCTGCTCAAACAATCATTCCAATTCGATCGTTTAGACGGTTTGTACAATTTCCATTGCTATTATGGATCATTGCAGCAGCTTTAGTTTCTTACTTTTTATGGTCTTACGCATGGACGATCGGTTTAGCGGGTAGCTTGCTGTCACTTTTTTATGGCTACCGCAGTTACAAAAAGACAGGTTATGCTTTATCCACAGAAGAAGCGACCTTTCAGTTGACAACCTTTCTAGGTACCGAGATCATTTACTTGCGTAAAGATCGTATTTTAAATTTAACGATCAAACAAAATCCTTTTTTGAAAAGAAGTCGATTGGGGAAAGTAGAAGTCTTTAGTGCTTTAGGAGATACTTCCCAAAGTAAAGAACTGTCTTTTATCGAAGAAGCCGACTGTGAGCGATTATTTGATTGGTTCATGGCAAAAGAGAGGAGTGAAAAGCATGGAGCCTGAAAAAGAGCTGGATCCTCTAGTTTTAAAATTATGGAGGATACATGGGTTTATGAATAGCATTCCAATGGTCATTGTTGCACTAGTGTATAACTTTTTTTACCAAATCATGCCCCATACTCCATTGCCAGAAGAAGGTATTTATATTACCATTGCTTTGGCTCTGGTTGGAGGATTTATCTCTATTTATGTATTGCCAACGTGGCATTATCGGTCTTGGAGAGTAAACTATAGAATGGATGAGATTGATTTCATCTCAGGTATTTTTATTAAAAAACGAATCACGGTTCCAATCATTCGCATCCAAAATATCGAATCCAATGTAGGACCGTTAGCAAAAAAATTAGGCGTCATGTCTTTAACCATCTCAACAGCTGCTACAAGTCATAAGTTGCCGGAGATGCCTGAAGAAGAGGCTTTGGAATTAAAAAAAAGGATTCAGCGATTGATTCGCAACAGTTTATAATACAAAAAAAGCTCGTTCATGATCTGACCCACAATAGTAGAAGAACTACTGTTGTGAAGGAAAGAATCTGGACGAGCTTTTTTTAATTCATTTTTTTGATGGTGCGTTTGACAAAGTCAGTAAATAAACGTTGCATCATCAAATCGTACGGAATCATTAATTCGGGGTGCCATTGCACGGCTACGATACTTTGGTGGGGAGATTTTGCTTCGAATGCTTCAATCAAGCCATCTTTACTCCAAGCCACAGCTTTAAAGGGTTCAGCTAACTCTTTGATGGCTTGGTGGTGATACGTATTGACTACATATTGGTCGCCAAAAATCTTTCCAATCTTACTTTCAGGATCAATGGTGATCGTGTGAGCACCGGTTTCAAAGTGTGTCAATTGAATGTGTTGAACAGTCAAGTCCGGGTAATCTGAAACATCCTGATACAGCGTTCCGCCATAAGCAACATTCACGAGTTGCAAGCCACGACATACAGCAAAAATGGGTTTTGCTTGATGAATCGCTTCTTTTACAAGTGCAATCTCAAAGGCATCACGTGCTGGATTGGTCGCGCCTAACTTTAAGCTGGGTTCTTCGCCAAATAACAACGGTGACACATCTTGTCCACCAGCTAATAGTAGGCCATCAACTTTTGATAGGTAATCTTTTGCTTCAGTCGGGTCGCTGATTGGGAAAACAACAGGGATAGCACCAGCTTGGCGAACGCCGTTAACAAATCCTTGTGGTGTGTAGGTGATCGGTAAGCCATTCAGGTCGGCATTGTTCAACAAAATATTTCCGGCTATTCCAATTAATGGTTTCATAAACGATCCGTCCTTTCATTAATAAAAGCAGTACAACTAAAACACAGCACATTTAAGTAATAGGTCTGTTTCTGCCAGCTTCTTTTTTCATTATTAGTTTACCTGATTATAGCAGAAAAGTAACTTCAGAGCATTTGTTAATAAGATTGCGAAAGCAAGAGGGTTAGTCTAAAATATAAAGTATGAAAGACAGTAACTACTGAAGAAGTATCATTTGTGAAAAAATTCTAAAGCATAGGAGCGAATCCAAGCTATGTCCGTATTAGAAGTGAAAAACTTACATGTATCGATTGAAGACAAAGAAATTTTAAAAGGTGTTAACTTAACAATGAAAACAGACGAAATTCATGCCATCATGGGACCAAATGGAACGGGGAAATCAACTTTATCTGCCGCTATCATGGGCCATCCGAGCTATACCGTTACAGAAGGCGAGATTTTATTAGATGGCCAAGACGTTTTAGAAATGGCCGTTGATGAACGTGCTCGAGCAGGATTGTTTTTAGCCGTGCAATACCCCAGCGAGATCGCGGGTATCACGAATGCTGAATTTATGCGTGCAGCAATCAATGCTAGAAGACCAGAAGACGACAAAATATCGGTTATGAATTTTATCAAAAAGTTAGACGACAAAATGGCGGTTTTGGATATGCCAGAGGAAATGGCTGAGCGTTATTTAAATGAAGGCTTTTCTGGTGGCGAAAAAAAACGCAATGAGATTTTACAATTGATGATGATCGAGCCAACATTTGCTATTCTGGATGAAATTGATTCAGGTCTAGACATTGATGCATTAAAAGTCGTGTCAAAAGGAGTCAATGCGATGCGCGGTGAAAACTTCGGGGCATTGATCATTACCCATTACCAACGCTTGTTAAATTATGTGACACCAGATGTGGTACACGTGATGATGAACGGCATTGTTGTTAAAACAGGCGGAGCCGAATTAGCTAAACGTTTGGAAGCGGAAGGCTACAAAGGTATCCGTGATGAACTAGGCTTAGATATTGTGTTAGAAGACGATTAAGGAGGATCAAGATGAAAGAGACCAATTATATAGATTATCTTGACTCTGTTCAGCAATTTTCATTGATGCATGAAGAACCGTTGTGGATGATGGAATTTAGAAAATCAGCGTTAACCAAAATCAACTCTTTAGAGCTCCCATCTTTTGAAAGAGTTAAGTACCAACGCTGGCCGTTGCTGCAAGTCCCTGACCTATTCAGCTATGAAGAGGGAATCATGCTAGCAGAAGATTTTTTAACCGGTGATAGCGATGCACCGCGAGTGATTCAAGTGGGCAACCAAACCGTTATGGAACAATTGCCAATGAAGTACATCGAACAAGGTGTGATCTTTACCGATATTTTTACGGCTTTGCAAGAGCATCCGGATTTAGTGAAAAAGGTCTACATGAAGCTAGCTGTTGAACACGATGAAGACAAATTGACCGCTTTTCATGCGGCCTTTATGACCAGTGGCTTGTTTTTATATGTTCCTAAAAATGTCGTAATCGATGAACCGCTTGAAGCGTTATTTGTCCAAAACAGTCAAGTCCGAAACAGTTGGATCAAGCATGTCTTGATTTTTGCGGATACCAATAGTGAATTTACGTATGTCGAAAAATACGAGACCATTGGCACTGAACAAAATGCGGCCAATATTATTGTGGAAGTGATTGCCAACCCCGGAGCGAAAGTGAAATTCTCAGCGGTCGATCAAATCGGAGAAACTACTACTACGTATATCAATCGTCGTGGATATGCACTCAAAGATGCAACGATTGAGTGGGCGATTGGCGTTATGAATGCTGGAAATGTGATTGCTGACTTTGATACTGATCTGATTGGAGAAGGTGCTCACAGCGAAGTCAAAGTTGTGGCCATCAGTATGGGTAAACAGATTCAAGGCATCGATACCCGTGTCACCAATTATGGACGCAATACGATTGGGCATATTTTACAGCACGGTGTGATTTTAGAGAAATCGACCTTAACGTTTAACGGTATTGGACACATCATCAAAGGGGCTAAAGGGGCAGATGCTCAGCAAGAAAGCCGCATCTTGATGTTGTCTGAACACGCTAGAGGAGACGCAAACCCGATTTTGTTGATCGATGAAAATGATGTGACGGCCGGACACGCAGCTAGTGTAGGCAGAGTAGACCCAGAAAACTTGTATTATTTAATGAGTCGAGGCATTCCTAAACAAGAAGCCGAACGCTTAGTCATTCGAGGATTCTTAGGTTCCGTTATCGCAGCGATACCGTTAAAAGTCATGCGTGACGGATTAGTGGATACGATCGAAAGGAAGTTAAGCAAATGAGTTTTTCAGCTGAACAATTGAAAAACGATTTTCCAATTCTCACTCAAATTGTGAACGATGAGCCGTTAGTGTATTTAGATAATGCGGCAACCACTCAAAAACCCACAGCCGTATTGGCTGCCCTTGAAACCTATTACCGTGAAGCCAATGCCAACGTCCATCGCGGCGTGCATACTTTGGCTGAGCGAGCAACAACGCAATACGAAGCAGCGCGTGAAAAAGTACAATACTTTATCAACGCCAATGAATCAGCTGAAGTCTTGTTTACCCGCGGCACCACGACCAGTTTGAACTGGGTAGCTAAAAGCTATGGTGAAGCGAACGTAAAGTCAGGAGATGAGATCCTAGTTTCAGTGATGGAACACCATTCCAACTTGATTCCATGGCAGCAGTTAGCCAAGAAAACTGGAGCTGCATTAAAATATATCGAGCTGACGGAAGAAGGCTTGTTGGACATGGAGAGTTTGCAAGCTCAATTAAGCGAGAAGACCAAAATTGTGGCGTTGGCGCATGTCTCCAATGTACTTGGGGTTGTTAACCCTATTCAAGAGATTGCGCGACTAGCCCATGCAAGAGGAGCCGTAATAGTGGTCGATGGAGCGCAAGCTGTTCCGCATATGCCAGTGGATGTCCAAGAGTTGGACGCTGATTTTTATGCCTTTAGTGGACACAAGATGGTCGGACCGACTGGTATTGGTGTACTGTATGGGAAACGTGCCTTTTTTGAACAAATGGAACCCGTTGAATTTGGCGGGGAAATGATCGCCATGGTGGACGAACAAGACAGCACATGGAAAGAATTGCCTTGGAAGTTTGAAGCAGGCACCCCTAATATTGCGGGAGCCATCGGACTAGGTGCAGCCATCGACTATTTATCAACGATTCGACTGTTAGCGATTCAAGAACACGAAAAAACATTAATGGCTTACTTGTGGCCGAAACTATTGGCAATCCCAGGATTAATGATTTATGGACCAAAGGATTTAGCAAAACGAACCGGTATCGTGACATTCAATCTAGATGGGCTTCATCCACATGATGTGGCAACGGCCATGGATATGGAAGGGGTCGCGATTCGAGCCGGGCATCATTGTGC
The DNA here is from genome assembly GCF_000195575.1 of Carnobacterium sp. 17-4. Taxonomy (NCBI): domain Bacteria; kingdom Bacillati; phylum Bacillota; class Bacilli; order Lactobacillales; family Carnobacteriaceae; genus Carnobacterium; species Carnobacterium sp. 17-4. The sequence continues at coordinate 456,992 of NC_015391.1, forward strand.
TCAACCCTTGATGCGCAGATTATCAGCGGATTCAACCGCTCGAGCGAGTTTTTATCTGTACAATACGACAGCAGATGTGGATAAATTTATTGAAGCATTGCTGGCAACAAAGGAGTTTTTTGCTCATGGCCTTAACTAAACTGGATCAATTGTACCGTCAAGTCATTTTGGATCATTCCAGCCATCCGCATCACCATGGGAAATTGGAGCAGTCAACGACTCAAATCGAGTTGCTTAACCCGACTTGTGGCGATGTGATGCAGCTGCAACTGGTCGTCGAAGACCAAGTGATCAAAGACATTCGTTTTGATGGAAGCGGTTGTACCATCAGCCAAGCCAGTGCCAGTATGATGACCGATGTCGTGATAGGGAAAACCGTTTCTGAAGCTTTAGCCTTAGCAGATCAATTCTCTTTGCTCGTGCAAGGGAAAGACGTTCCAAAACTGGAAGAGCTGGGAGATGCGGCGTTGTTGAATGGTGTCGCAAAATTTCCTGCTCGCATCAAATGTGCGACGTTATCGTGGAAAGCACTTGAAAAAGCATTGAGTGAAAAAAATCCTGATGAAGGAAAAGCAAGGAGTGAAGCATAATGGGAGAAGTACCAGAACGCGAGAATTACCAATTCGGCTTTCATGATGACGTGGAGTCTGTTTATACAACAGGTAAAGGACATTCTGAAGCAACCGTTCGAGAAATTTCAAAACGCAAACAAGAGCCAGCCTGGATGTTGGATTACCGTTTGAGAGCCTACAATCATTTCAATAAACGACCGATGCCTGAATGGGGAGCGGATCTATCAGAAATCGACTTTGATAACATCACTTATTACAAAACCGTCAGCAATCAACCAGAACGCAGTTGGGAAGATGTACCCGATAAAGTCAAAGAAACCTTTGAACGCATTGGGATCCCAGAGGCTGAACGCAAATATTTAGCGGGCGCCGGAGCACAGTACGAATCCGAAGTGGTTTACCACAATATGAAAGAAGAATTTGAAAAAATGGGGATCGTCTTTACCGATACTGATTCAGCGCTAAAAGAATACCCAGAAATCTTCAAAGAACATTTTGGAACTGTCGTACCCGCAACCGACAACAAACTAGCAGCTTTAAATTCAGCTGTATGGTCTGGTGGAACCTTTATTTATGTTCCAAAAGGCGTACGCTGTGATGTACCTTTGCAAATGTACTTCCGAATTAACGATGAAGCAATGGGCCAATTTGAACGCACGTTGATCGTCGTGGATGAAGGCGCAAGTGTGCATTATGTCGAAGGCTGTACGGCACCAACATTCTCATCCAGCAGTCTACACGCGGCAATCGTTGAGATTATCGTCAAAAAAGACGCTTACTGCCGCTACACGACGATTCAAAACTGGTCCAACAATGTATACAACTTAGTGACGAAACGCGCTGTAGCCGAAGAAGGAGCCACAATGGAGTGGATCGATGGCAACCTTGGAGCGAAAACCACGATGAAATACCCAAGCATCCTATTGAATGGTCGCGGAGCTAGAGGAACAATGTTGTCGATTGCAATGGCAGGAGCCGGACAAAACCAGGATACAGGCGCAAAAATGATTCATAATGCACCAAACACCTCCAGTTCGATCGTCTCAAAATCAATCGCTAAAGACGGTGGAGAAGTGAATTACCGCGGACAAGTGACATTTGGCAAAAACTCAGACGGATCCATCTCACATATCGAATGCGACACAATTATTATGGATGACTTATCCAAGTCCGATACGATTCCATTCAACGAGATTCATAACGGAAATGTCTCCCTAGAACACGAAGCCAAAGTCTCAAAAATCTCAGAAGAACAACTCTATTACCTGATGAGTCGCGGCTTGACAGAGCAAGAAGCAACTGAAATGATCATCATGGGCTTCGTCGAACCCTTCTCCAAAGAACTCCCAATGGAATACGCAGTTGAATTGAATCGTTTGATTGCTTATGAGATGGAAGGGTCTGTGGGGTAGAAATAAAAATTTTGGATAAAAGAATTAATAAACATCTTAAATTTAGATAAATACTTACTTCTAAAAATTATTCTTAAACGAAAAAGTATGATGTAATTTGAATTTTATAGTAAATAGTATATTATGAGTTTTTAAGTAACTGTCTTGTTTCCATAAGGAATCAAATTCTAAGAAAATATTTGGTTTATCAAATAATTTAAATATTTTTAAGTTGTATAAAAGAACAGGAATGTTTTAATTTGATTTGATAAACGAGGATGATAATATATCAATGTTTAAGGCACTTTATATATTCATAGAATAAAAGTACTTTTAACTTTTGAAATGAGATAAAATGTATTACTAAGATGATGGTTAAAATAGAGCTGTAAAAGTTTTATAAATAATTTATATACCTATTAAATTTTATTAAGCATTACTATATGTTATTATTAATTTAAATAGAAAACTTAACGAGGTGACGGTTAATGGATATAAAATTTGACAAATTTGTCAACATAGGGCCTGGAGAATTGGTAGTTAATAGTCCTTTAACAATATTGATAGGAAATAATGGTGTTGGAAAAACATTACTGTTAGAAACATATGCCAAAACAAATGATTTTTTTATTGAAAAAGTAATGAGCACTAAATTTATTAATGAAATAGCAGATAAAATGGAATTTGAAACAAAAATTTTAAATAAACATACTAAGCCATATGTTGAAGTCAATAAATGGGGATTAAAAAAAAATTCAGAAGAACAAGTTGATGGACATACAATTTCTTTTGAAGTTAAGAGTAAATTGTTAAACAAAGAAGAAATTTTTTCATATACAGATAAAAACGTTGGAAAAATGTTATCAGAAATTCAAAAAGTTATTGAGCAAGATATTTTATTTATTAATGTACAAGGCGAACAGAATAATTTAATAAAGAATTTTGGACCCAAATTTGTTATTCCAATTTTAAAAGTTTGTGAGGACATAACATACAACGTGGAATTAATTTCTCCAATGATTACTAATGATACTGACAATGAAATTGATTCAAATAGTTTTTCTGCGATTGGAGACAGTTTATCTATAGATTTTGGAGATAAAACATTTCATGGACGAGTTAGCACACGAAAGTGGGTTACTCGGGAAGAGAATATTTTATATGAACAAAAAATATTAAATAATGAATATGATATTATTCATAAAGAATTAAAAAATATAATTTCTGATGTTTTAAAGGATTTAACTATTAAAGAAAATGATTTGAAAGTTATTTCTTATATACCTTCTGAAAGAATTGTATCTATGAGTAAATTTATTGAGAAACAAGTATCGGAGAATAATTATAATGGATTAAGATATAGCGAAGAAAAATTTGCAAAAGAATATATATCTTTTAAAGAATACTATTCTCTAACATCTGATAAATTGAAAGAGGAAGTTTTTTTCAATGAAACATACAAAAAGCTACTTGGTGGTAGCCCTCAATTCGATGAAACAGGTGAAATTATTGGCATAAAAGATACAAATGGAATAGTTGTTAATAGGACTTTATTTTCAACTAAACAAAATAAAATTTATCCATTTTTTATGTTACATGGAAATTATAATCGCAAGACGTATTCAAGATTTAATGGAAGAGCAGGGTTCCATAATTTAAGAAGTAGAAGTAAGACCATAATAATTGAAGAACCTGAAGCTAATTTATCCACTAAAGGTATATTAGAAATGGCAAATTACATTTACGAACTAAATAAAAAAAATCAAATTATATTATCAACACATAGTGATGTTTTCTTATCTCAAATAAATAATTTATATTTAAAAAACTCTGAAATTGATAAAGTTTCAGGGTATGAAATACTAGATACAACTATTCCTTTTTTTATAAAGAAACTTGAAGTTTCAGGGAAATTAGGAGTATCATCAGACTTTATAACTAGTCAATTAGAGTTGTTGTATGAAAATACTGAATCTATTCAACATGAAATTGATAGACTGGAGTAGTATGATAGATGAATATTAATATTATTAAGGAGAATTTTTTTAAATGTTTACCCGAACAAAAAATCAAAATAGTTGAAGACCAATTAAAAAACAATAATTTTAAAATGACTCTAGAATTATTATTATCTAAAGAAGGTGAACCTTCGAACATATATCAACTGTTTGAATTAAAGGATGAACACTCCAAAATTAAATTTCTTCATTATAATGAGTTTCCTGATGGTGTTTTTATAAAAAAAATTTCTGAAAAGGAATACAAAATTTTTATAATTGAAATGAAGAGAGATATAACTAAGTATCTTGATAAAATACCTAAACAGCTGCATTCAGGTATATTGCATGCAATTTCTATTATTAAAATGACTGAATCAAGAATTATGGTAGAAAATAAGGAAATTGTAGACATCCATGATATTAAACTGACCTATGAATTGTTTATTTGCTCAGGGAAAAAAATAACATATAGTACACCTAAAAAAGTTATTCCTGGAAAACCGGTATATAACGATAATAGACTTCAATTACTGATTAATTCTAATCAGGTATACCACAAGTTAAAGGGTAAAGACTTAGTTGAATTACCTGTTAAAATTGTGGTGTTTAATCATAATATTGGAGAAAATGGAAGTGAGTTATATACTGGAAGTATAGATTTATCGTGAATGAAATATTTTTGATATTTAAAATTATGCTTAAAATTAAATTGACTTTTAAGTCACTATTTAAAAGGCTAAGTAAATTGTAATATAATATTTCTACTAAAAACGATTGATAATAGAAAAACTTAAAAATATTTATGCATTGTTTACTGCACCTAAAAGTTAAAGAGAAATCTAACTTTTAGGTGCTTTTTTATATTTAAATAAATCAAACAATTTAAGATGATAGAAGTTAAATTATATCAAAAAGAATCAGATGAAAGGTTATCCATGTGACTGCTAAATTGTATTGTGCAGATACTGCTTGATATCCGTCATCGTGAATTACCAGGAGATACGGATGATGAATAAACCGATCGACAACTGATTCAGTTAAAATTTGATTGCCAAAAATATGATTCCATAGACAAATTAAGAGGCTGGAGAAAAAAATTTCAAATAAATACACTCCCACTACTGAACTAATGTTTCAGTAGTGGGAGTGTATTTATTTGTATGTTCTTTGATTGTAAATCGATGATTTAATCTACTTCACCTAAGTCATTACCGATATAAAAGAGGATGACTTTGTCAATCGGTTACTTTACCTGTTTTTCGTTTGTACACGAGGTCTTTGTGCGGCTTTTTGACCTCCTCTTCGAACTTGTTTACTTTTAGCGCGTGTTCCACTATTGCGCGTGGCAACAGCTTTTCTCGCCTGCTGTGTTGGTGCTTGAGTGCCTTCTTTCAAAAGATAAGGATGATCTTTTATGACTGGAACTTTCCTCTTACTAAGTTTTTCAATGTCGCGCAACAAGTCTGATTCTGTTTCATCACAGAAAGAGATAGCTTTTCCACTTAGCCCTGCGCGTCCTGTACGGCCGATACGGTGAACGTAGGTTTCTGGAACTTCAGGCAAGTCAAATTGGATAACTTGCGAAAGCTCAGGCACATCGATACCACGGGCTGCGATATCTGTCGCTACTAGAACGCTAGTTTTCATGGTCTTGAAGTTTTCTAAAGCTTGCTGACGCGCATTCTGAGACTTGTTGCCGTGAATCGCTTCGGCGGAGAAACCCGCTTGCAAAAGTTTTTTGACAATTTTGTTGGCACCATGCTTGGTTCTGGAGAAGACTAGGGAGCGCTCAACCTGCTTATTCTTCAAGAGATAGATAAGTAGGTTAGTTTTGTCGGTCTTGGCTACTCGATAAACATTCTGTTGGATGACTTCAACAGTTGATGAAACCGGATTGACCACCACTTTTACCGGGTTTGATAAAATGGTTCCTGCAAGTTTTTCGATTTCACTCGGCATCGTTGCTGAAAAGAACATGCTTTGACGTTTCTTAGGCAATTCTCGGATAATATGGCGTACATCACGTAGCATCCCCATATCCAACATCATATCGGCTTCGTCCAAGACGAAGAAATCAACCTGGTTCAGCTTGACAAATCCTTGTCTGATAAGGTCCAATAGTCTGCCTGGCGTCGCGACTAGGATATCCGTTCCGCGTTTCAGCGTGGCTGTCTGAGGATTCTGCGAAACGCCACCAAAAATTACTTGGATATTCAATGGAAGGTATTTAGCGTATGTTTGGAAACTATCACCGATTTGTATGGCAAGCTCACGTGTAGGAGCAAGGATTAAGGCTTTGATGGCACCTTTTCCAATTGTTTTTTCTTCCATAATATTTTGAAGGATGGGTAAGGCAAAGGCAGCTGTCTTACCAGTACCGGTCTGGGCACAACCCAACAAGTCCTTGTTGTTCATCAGATGCGGAATGGCATCCTCTTGGATAGGTGTTGCTTTCGTATAGCCTGCTTCTTTCAGTGCGTGCAATAGGTGTTGGTTCAATTCTAATTCATTAAATAACAAATGGTTCTCCCTCGGCATGGTATACATGCATTTAATTTTTGTGAATGTGTTTCGGATTAGGTTGGTTTAGCATACAAGAGTCTGACTATCTTTCAAAAATCGACCTGATCCGAACAAGTATATAGTTTCTCTGAGAAATAGCATGACTGGCCTATTATATCAGAAATGGAAGGGAGAGTCACATTATTCCATTTTTGGGGTTTTAGCGTTTTTATTTTTATATAAAGAGGATTACCAAAAACACTTGTTTTTTGAAAAAGTAAATAGTTATCTTATGATAATTACTACTTTATTGAATGAAAATTTGAAATTCATTGTATCTCACATTTATTGTTTAATAAAAAGAGTAAATAGTGTCTGCAAGTGAAAATAATAATAAGTTAACCACGTTTGAATATGATTTAGAATTCTAATGAATTTAGTTCATATATATGAATTTTTTTTGAATTAACCAATAAAATAACATCGAAATAATCAGTTTTATTATGAATATTTGTGAATGTTTTAACATTTATGTTTACTTTAACAAAATTCAATTATATAATTGAAAATAAAGATGCTTCTTAATTAAAAAACTTGATTTATTTTATCTAGTTAGTTGATTTCAGCTAATTGATAAATAAGAAATTAAAGTATAAAACTGAACGAATAGAAAAAAATATAAACTAATTGGGGACAAAAAAATGACTATACTAAAAATAATAAAATATATAGGACTGGTTACAGCCGCAACTTTACTATTAGGTGCGTGTGGACAAAAAGATGCTGCAGAAGAACAGACAACTATTAACGAACAGTCTACAGAACAGACAGAAAAAACATCTTTTCCATTAACGTTGGATAATTACACTGCGTCGTCAGAAGGCGCAGTGTTTTCAAAAAAAGAAATAACGTACGAATTCAGACCGAAATCGATTGTTGCCAATAATCAAGGAACAGCGGAGTTGCTGATCCAACTTGGATTAGCTGAAGACATTGTTGGCGTAGCGGCCTTATACGGTGAAGGTGATGAAATGGTATCTGAGGTTTTCTCTAGCATTCCTGTTTTGTCAGAAGGATATGTTGGAAAAGAATTAGTTGTAGGTGCTGATCCGGATATTGTTGTGGGACGTGGGCAATTGTTTGCCAATGCCGAATGGGGAACGGGGACAGTGGAAGAATTGAATGACGTGGGTATTCAGACGTATATTCAAGCGACATCAACGACTGGTGCAACTTTTGAGGATATCTATACAGATATTGATCAGTTAGGAAAATTATTTACAGTTGAAGAGAAGGCACAACAATTTTCAACGGATGTGCAAACGCGAATGGATGCAATCGTTGCAGCCATTCCGGATAAACAGGAAACACTTGATTATGCCTATATTTTTGGGGCAGAAGGTACTAATGTAGATATTTACGGTGGTGCAGCAGACACTTACTTAAACGATGCATTAAGCTACATGAGTTTAGAAAATACATTTGCAGATGCAACGGGAGAAATCAGTGTAGAAGCCTTATTGGAAGCTGATCCAGACATATTATTGCTAGTTAACTATACGGGTGGACGCGATCCAAAAGAGAGCTTAGCTGATTTGAAAGCAAATGACGCACTTTCAAGTCTGACAGCGATCAAAGAAGACCGTATCTATATTATTGATTACAATCAGTTCTGGAGTTACGGGTATCAAATTTTAACCGGTATGGAGCAACTCAGTGCTGAAATGCAGTCAAAAAATTAATTCATAGTAGAAAGGAGTAAACTGATGAACCACATCGATAAACAGCGCAAATTATTTTATATGTGTTTACTCCTATTTACTGTATTGATTATTTTTTCGGTTGGGATTGGTGTCGCGGTCGGACAAGTCGCAGTGCCTTTAAAAGAGTCTTTTCAAATACTGCTTAAAAATTTGTCAGGGGGAATGATTGATAACTTACCGGGAGGTTCTTCTGATTCTTTTGAAAATATTATCTGGCAGATTCGTTTTCCGAGAGTACTCTTAGCGATGCTCACGGGTATGGGATTATCCTTAGCCGGTGCGGTCATGCAGACAACGGTCCAGAACCCACTTGCAGATCCATATATTTTAGGTATTTCGTCTGGAGCCTCTCTAGGTGCGACGTTTGCTATCATGATCGGATTTGGTGGAACCAGTATATTGGCTCAGTTTGGTTTATCTTTTTGGGCATTTTTAGGTGCTGTGACTGCTGCTCTTCTGGTCTTACTCTTGTCTAATGCTACTGGACAAATGAATTCGATTAAATTGATCTTATCTGGGATGGTATTAAATGCTCTTTTTACTGCCTTTTCCAATTTTATTATTTATATCGCCAATGATGCGGAAGGGATTCGTTCAGTCACTTTTTGGATGATGGGAAGTTTAGTAGGAGCAAGTTGGTCGAAGCTTCCTTTGATAGCCACAGTTGTCTTGGTATGTTTGCTCTTTTTCTTAACCCAAATACGGACGTTGAATCTTATGTTGTTAGGCGATGAGTCAGCCATTACGCTTGGAGTAAATTTGAAATTTCACCGCAAATTGTATCTCATTATTACTTCGGTTTTAACGGGGGTCATTGTGGCAAATACTGGAATGATTGGATTTGTAGGGTTGATAATACCACATATTGTTCGTGGGATAGTTGGGTCAAATCATCGGTACTTTTTACCATTATCGGTTTTTTCGGGTTCTTTGTTTATGGTATGGTGCGATATCTTGTCTCGTATTATCCTGCCAACGGTTGAACTGCCTATTGGTATTTTGACCTCTTTAATTGGTGCACCACTGTTCATTTATATTTTTGTGAAAAAAGGCTACGAGTTTGGAGGGTAAGCATGAACTTAACGATTGATAACGTATCGGTATCTATTGCCTCTCAGAAGATTATAGAAGGTATTTCCTTACAGGTTAATAAGAATCAGTTTGTAGGTGTAATTGGACCGAATGGCTGTGGGAAATCAACTTTATTGAAAAGTGTTTCTAAACTACTTGAACCCAGTAAGGGAGTCATTACTCTGGGTGACGAAAATGTTCAAGAGCTTTCAAATAAACAGCTCGCAAAAAAATTAGGTGTCGTGGGACAGTTTCACGAAATCAATTTTGATTTTTCCATCCGTGATATGTTATTGCTCGGACGCTCACCATACAAAGGTTTAATGGAGCGAGACAATGCTTTAGATTATGAAATTGTTGAACAGGTTCTTCTCCAACTAGACTTGGGAAAAATCGCGGATAGGAGTTTTTTATCACTATCCGGTGGAGAAAAACAGCGCGTTATATTAGGGAGAACCTTGGTCCAACAACCTAAATTTTTAGTTTTAGATGAGCCCACCAATCATTTGGATATCAAACATCAATTGAGTATTTTAAGAACAGTCGCTTCCTTGCCTATTGGTGTATTAGCAGCTTTACATGATTTGAATCTAGCTGCACGCTTTACGGATTACTTGTATGCGATGAAAGATGGACGGATCATTAAAGAGGGAAGACCTGAAGAAGTGTTAACAGAAGCGGTCATTAAAGAATTGTATGAAGTGGATTGTCACACTTACGTTAACCCTATTTCAGGTAAACAAACCATTGAATTTCTATAAAAATAAGAAAAAGTCTTTATAAAAACACCTCTGTCGCATTCAATGTATCTGAATGAGACAGAGGTGTTTTGCGTCAATTTAGTAATTTAAGTGGTTTGAATAAATCAAGTTACATAGCCATCCAACTGGGCTCCAAGGTATTTCCGTCTGGATCTTGTACTTCAAGTAAAAACATTTGATCTTCAGACATCCCCATTTCTACTTTATGGAAATCACCGCCATTGGCTTTTGCTGTTTCAGCAATTTTTTTGACGGCATCAGCACTTTCCAGGCTGAATGTAATTAGAGCGCTGCTAGTGATTTGGGTATTTGCAATTGTTTTATCTTTAAGAAAACGGCTATAAAATTCGTGATTTAACAGCATGATCCAAAAGTTATCATCCCAAACCATTGCGGCAGCTTCATTGCTTGAGAATTCGTTATTTTTAGTAAAACCTAATTTTTCATAAAATGCAGTAGAGCGATTGAGATCAGATACAGGGAAATTTACAAAAACCATGGTTGACATAAAAATCCTCCATTCTTTTCATATACTGATTTTATTACAAGTAAAGCATCTCACGAGGGAGCTTTTTTGTCAAAAATAGTAGATTAAATTGCGCTAGTCATCGTAAGGTTTATGCCAATTTTACATGAGTAAGTAATGAATCCTATTAACGATAAAAAAATTGATTAAAGGAAATAATAATAATGCATCTATTGCAGTAGAATATATAGGCGATGGTATCGAGTGATTGGAATTGACTTTCGTGTGTTTAATAAGAATATCTATAAATAAACAACTCCCAAAAAGTGAAGAATATCACCTTTTAAGAGTTGTTTTTGTACTCTATTTCGCTCATAGGGTTTGTCAGCCTATATTTTTATTTCTCTAACACTGTCTTCAAGTTATTACCAAATTCAGTCCAGCTGTGTACAGCTCCTTCAATGGCACCAGGAGTTGCTTTAGTTTCTTCACTAAAACCAGACATCTCAAAATGTAAATCTGTCTTTCCATCTGTATTCTCTGTTAAAGTCCATACAACGGTTGTTGTTTCTCCTGCACTTGCCCAAGTATAAGATAATTTTTTCGGTTCATCTACTTCGAGTACTTCTCCGTTAACAATGCCATCCCAATATTCATTTGGTTCAGATTTAAATTGAAAAGTGTGTCCTACAACTGGTTTGAAATCGTTTGCCCATATCCACTGTTCCAGAAGATCCGATACTGTTAATGCCTTCCATACTTGGTTAATTGAACTTGCATATTGAAAATCTAACATTACATCTGCTGTCATTATTCTTTCCTCCAGTACTTTTATTTTTTGTTCCAATAAACTATCTAAATGAACTAATTTTTCGTTCCAGAAATCTTCGTAAAAAGATACTCAATTACGAACTTCTTTCAATGGCTTGGCATTCAATTGGTGTCTTAGTTATTATTTATTGTACAATACATTTTGGTTTTCTTGTTAATTTATTAACTCCAAAATTACCTACAAGTTCTACCACTACTTGATAAACGCTCTAGTGTGGTGATTGCTCACATGAGTATTGAAAAAGTAAGGCATTCGGTGGCAATCAATGGAAAATAATGATGTCGTTACGGAGGCACGGATGTTTATTCAAATAAGAACTGAAAAAAGAGCTAGAAACAGAAACTGTTCCTAGCTTTTTTTGTCCAGTATTCACTTTTTACATAATACTATTAGACTTATGCTGATTGGAATTGGCTTTGATAAAGATCAGCATAGAAGCCGTCTTTTTCTAACAATTCATGGTGGCTTCCAGTTTCAATAATATTCCCTTTGTCCATAACTAAAATAAGATCTGCATTTTTAATCGTCGACAATCGATGGGCAATCACAAAGCTGGTTCTGTCCAACATGAGATGATCGATTGCTTGTTGGATTTTAATTTCCGTTTTAGTATCGATACTGGAAGTTGCTTCATCTAAAATCATGACTTTCGGATCTGATAAAATGGTCCGAGCAATGGTTAACAATTGCTGTTGACCTTGAGAAATCATATTGTTTTCACTCGAAATAATCGTATCATAACCTTCCGGTAACGTTTGGATAAACGAGTCACACTGCGCTTTTTTAGCTGCGGCAATAACTTCTTCTCGAGTAGCGTCTTTCTTTCCATAACTGATATTTTCAGCAATGGTTCCTTCAAACAACCACGTATCTTGCAATACCATACCAAACTGTTTTCTTAGATCATGTCTGGTTAGGGTGCTCGTGTCGATTCCATCAAATAAAATAGAACCACTATTAATTTCATAGAAACGCATCAATAAGTTTACAAGCGTTGTTTTTCCAGCACCTGTAGGACCTACGATAGCAATCGTCTTTTGGGGTTCTGCAATAAAATTAACGTCTTTCATAATCAATTGGTTTTTGTTGTAGCCAAAGCTGACATGAGAAAATTCGATTTGACCAAGTGGATTATCAATCACATTAGCCTTTTGGATATCTGGAACTTCATTTTCTTCATCTAAAACTTCATAAATCCGTTCAATGGCAGCTAAACAACCTTGAAGCATGTTTACGACGTAAGAAGCTTCTGTAATAGGGTCTGAAATTTGATTAACGTATTGTAGAAATGCTTGAAGCAATCCAATCGTTATCGTTCCTTGGATGGCTAAAGTAGCACCCATTAACGCACTGCTGATATACGCTAATTGAGTAATGCTTCTCATGATAGGGTAAATCGCGAAGTTAACAAATTGGGCCTTTTTATGAGCTTTATACTGGTCGTCGATTAATTGATTGGCTTTTTGAATGACTTCTTCTTGTTTATTAAAAGCTTTAATAATCGTGGTTCCAGAATAATATTCCTCCGTAGCGCCACTCAATTTTCCTAAGGTATACATATTGTCGCCAAATAACGTTTGATTTTTTTTAGAAATAACTTTCGTGACGATAATGTTGATCAGGATCATAAAAATAATAATCAAGGATAAACGTCCGCTAACATAAATCATTAGACTCAACCCAGCAACGACAATGATGATTGAACTAATAAATTGATTAAAACTCATAATAATAAAGTTCGCTACTTTATCCGCATCGGCTGTTGTTCGACTTAATAGATCGCCCACTTGCGTTTGATCGTAAAAATTTAATGGCAATTTATTTAGTTTAGCTGTTATTTTCTTGCGTAAGGTTAGACTGGCTTCTTCGCTGACAGTGGCGATTAAATATTCCTGGAAGTAATTACAAACAAACGTGATTCCAGCAATGAACAATAATATTAAAAGAGGTCCCGTGATCGCAGCTCGAATACTTTCCATCATTGAAGCACCCGGTGATCTTACAGCTTCAATTAGTCCATCAATAGCTTGAGCTGTAACTAAAGGAATCGAGACATAGGCTAATGTGCCAATGATGTTTGAAAGAATAGCTGGAATGGTTTTCTTTTTTTGGAGCATTAGCAGTTCGAAAAAATAGTGAACGGCTTTTTTTAGATTTTTTGGTTTTTCTGAGTCTAGTTCTTCTAAAAGCACTTGTTCTTTTTTAGACATTTTCTGTCACCTCACTTTTAGACTGCATATTTTGAGATCTAGCTAATTCTTGATAGACAGGATTTTTTTCAATTAATTCTGAATGGGTTCCTTTACCCACAATTTTACCTTCATTTAAGACGATGATTTGATCGGCATCAATGATCGTGCTGATTCTTTGGGCAATGATCAACGTTACCGCATCTTTCAATTCTGGTTTTAAAGCGGCTCTTAGTTTCGCATCTGTTTTATAATCCAGTGCCGAAAAACTATCGTCAAATACATAAATCTGAGATTTCTTTATCAATGCACGTGCGATTGCCAAACGTTGTTTTTGTCCGCCAGAAAAATTGGTTCCTCCTTGAGCTACCAAGGCATTAAATTGCTGATCCTGTTCTTCTATAAACGGTAAGGATTGAGCAACCTGAGCAGCATGTCTCAATTCGTCAATCGTAGCTTCTTTATTTCCATCTAAAATATTATCCTGGATGGTTCCACTAAATAGAAATGCTCGTTGTGGGACGTAGCTGATCAATGAACGAAGGTCTTTTTGAGAAAGTTTGCTGATATCTGTACCGTGTATCAAAATGCGACCCTTTTGAATGTCATTGAACCGTAAAAGGATTTTAGCAATCGTACTTTTACCGGAGCCCGTTCCACCAACGATAGCCAATACTTCACCTGTATTGATGGAAAAATCCATGTCTTCTAAGACTGATTTGTCAGCACCTTGGTACTTAAACGTTACATTTTCAAATGACAAAGCAGGCTGCACAGTAACATCTACTTTTTCGTTTAACTGAATTTCATCTTCCACTTCTGGCTGAAGCGTCAGTACTTCTTGAAGTCTATTTAATGATGCGATTGCTCTTGGTATATTAAACATGATCAAAGCGGTCATGATAAATGAAGACATTGTGATGACTGAGTACCCTATAACGGCAGTAATGGAACCTACTTGAATGCTGTTTTCTGCAACTAATGAACTGCCCACCCAAATAATAGGGATCATCGTAAGGGCGTTCAGGCTAAAAGCAACAGGTGTTAGAAAGGCAAAGTACTTATTGATCCGAATCATGTTAGCAGCAAAATCATTAAAACTACCATCAACTTTATTCTTTTCATATTCTGCATTATCAAACGCACGAATAATTTTTACGCCTTTAAAAAATTGTCTAACAAGCATCGTCATTTTATCCATCTTTTTCTGGATGTTATTAATCAAGCGAGTAGATTTGAACATCACGGCAGTAATCACACCGATAAAAATAAGAATGGATACAAGTGGAATGACCATCATAATAGGGGAAATCCGATAAGCCAATACTATAGAAATGACTGCCATAAATGGACTTGGTAAAACCATTTGAAAGAGAGACAAAGTGACTTCTTGAATATTGACAACATCACTAGACGTTCTCGTGACTAAAGAGGCCACACCAATTTTATTAGTGTCATTTAGTGACAAATCTTGTATTTTTCTAAATAGTTTTTTACGTGTTTCTTTTCCAAAACGTGAAGCAATTTCAGAAGTATAGTAACTTCCAAGCACTCCAACAACGGCACCTATAAGTATAGTAAGCAACATCTGGACTCCAATAGAAGAAACGACGCTGGTATTTTTTTCTAAAATGCCTTTATCAATGAGTTGAGCGATTAAATAAGGAATGAATAGAGTTGCTACTGATTGAAGTAAAATTAAGCTACTTGTAGCGAGGACAAGCAGTTTGTTTTTCTTTAAAAATGTAAAAAATAAATGCATATTGTTCATGTCTCCTTTTAGTTATTCGGATAAACTTAGCACAAGTTTATAATAAAACCAATTCATTAGCATAGGAGGGGGCACTATGCTTTGAAATAAGCGAATAATAGCAGTATAATCTGTATAGCGACTATACAGTCAAGTTTTATTTTCAAAAATTGTGTACGGGAAGAGAGGAATCAGATGGAAAAGGAATATCTAACCATTAGTCAGTTTTCAGTTTTATCTGGAATTAGTCGAAAGACCCTTATTTATTATGACAAAATCAATTTGTTCTCACCTAAAATGGTTACAGATAAAAGGTATCGAATGTATGAAGAAAAACAATTAGATACCATTAGTGTGATCTATATTTTAAGAGAATTAGGGAAACCAATTAATGAAATAAAAATCTATTTACAAGAACGAACTCCAGAAAAAATGCTGTCATTATTTCAAGAAGAACAAAAACAGATTGATAAAAAAATTAGTACGTTACAGCAATACAAAGATATGTTGGAAAAAAGAATAGAGTTAACAAAATTGGCAGATGTAATAACTGTAGGAAAACTAACCTTTATCCAGCAAGAAAAGAAGCCGATACTAATCGGTAAAAAAATAAATCAACAATACAATGAAGCCCTTATTGATTTTTATTCACTTATTGACCAACAACACATTGTCCAAGGTTTTCCAATAGGAGCGATTATTGGGAAAAATGAATTGGCCAAGGGAGAGTTTTCAAATTTTAGTTATTTCTATATCAATAAATCGACTGAAGATAAAAATCAGGTAAGTATAAAACCTGAAGGATGTTATGCAGTTATGTATGATTATTGTGATTACAATAAAACAGGAAAACTATATCAAAAAATGTTGGATGGTCTAGCAAAAAAGGGTTATGAGATTGATGGGGACGCCTATGAAGAATACATTATTGATGAAGTGGCAGAAAAAAATCCAGAAAAGTATTTGGTGAAGGTAATGATTAAAGTAAAAAAATAAAAATGAAGTGTGCTTTTATAAACTAATTTATGTGAATCATTACCCGTTTCAATAAGTAATCAAGAGAAGGATAAATAAAAGTAAAACTGAAATGTTAATATATTAGCATTTCAGTTTTTTAAAGTTCATTAATAATTAAAGGTAAAATGAACTTTATGGAAAAAATACAGGATTTTCTTTATAAGTCAGTAAAATAGTTTTAACCGAAGCAACTATAGAATTAGTTTAGTTAAGAAATTCATACAGGTCATTAGCTTTGCTAATACCCTGTATGAATAATGGTAATTTGTATCGAATGAGATATAGGAATATACTGAACGTGTAAAAAGAAATCGCTTTCTGCATGGTCGAAAATTATTACCATAAAATGAATTTCCTACTGATTTTGTAAGAAAGCTATTGCTGCTAAGTCGTCCGTATTATTGTCAGAAAAGAGGGGGTAAGTAGAAATGTATAAAACAATCCTGTATGAAGAAAAAGAGAATATTGCGTACATCACTTTTAATAGACCTGAAGTAGGAAATGCCTTCTCAGAAGTTTCATTTCGAGAGATTCCAGAAGCTTTAACGAAAGCATCAGAAGATGGTAATATTCGTGCAGTGGTTTTGGCAGGAAAAGGAAAGTTGTTCTGTGGAGGAGGAGACATCAACCAATTTAAAGAGATGATAGAAAAAGATGATGAAGGGATTCCAGAACATTTGGTCGAAGCTACAGGGGCAATGGGTCGTGCCATTCGAAACTGCAGCAAACCGGTTATTGCTTCTATCAATGGAGCGGCAGCGGGCGCGGGCATGGGGGTAGCATTAGCAGCTGATTTTCGTATCATGGAGAAACGCAGCTCTCTTGTTACAGCCTTTATAGGCATGGGATTACCAGGAGACACAGGTGTACTTTATTTATTGCAAAAGATGGTAGGGATCTCAATAGCAACAGAATTGTTAATGTTTTCTAAACCTATCAAAGGAGAGCGTGCATTTGATTTAGGTTTGGCAAATAAAGTGGTTGAAGATGGCACATTAGAGGAAGAAACATGGGCATTTGCAAAAAAAGTAGCTTCATTACCAACACAGACGGTTTCCTATCAAAAGCAACTTTCCAATGAGTTTTTTTATAGTGATTTAGAGAAATTCAATCATAGAGAGGCACAACTGATGCATCTGTCTTCTTTAACAGATGATCATAAAGAGGCTGTCACGGCGTTTCTTGAAAAAAGAGCACCTCACTTCAGAGGACACTGAATTAAGTTGTTCATGTAAAAAAGCGATTAATAGACTTCTGAAAAACAGCCTCGGAAGTTTTAAATAAACGGCATCCTAAATGTAGGGAAAGCACCAAAATTTAAAAACACATTAAAAGCATTGGAAGGTTATATTCTTGAGCAATTTGAAAATGGATGCAACCAGTTAATAATTTTGTATAGTTTAAATAGTTATGAAGATGAACCTTTAAAGGAAACTGAAGAAATCTACCTAGTTGATTTAAATTATCAAGATTTGTATTATCGTGCAGGTAGATTAGTAAAAATAAAAAAGTAAGTAAGAATGATTTTTATCCTTTAGAAAGTACTTTTAGTACACTTAGTAATAAAGGTAGTCGGACAGTTAAAATAAAAGACATTGACATCTCTTGTATTTAAATATATTCTTACATTATAAAAGTAAATTAGTCTTCAGGGCAGGGTGCAAGTCCCTACCGGTGGTAAAGCCCACGAGCCGCAAGGCAGATTCGGTTAGATTCCGAAGCCGACAGTATAGTCTGGATAAAGCGAAGACAAAGTAATTGCAGAGAAGTTAAGATAGCTATAGTCTTTTTTGGACAGATAGCTATCATGAATTTGTGAAGCAACTATTAACTAGTCTTATTTAGCTATAAGTCGAAGCCCTGGATATAAAAATCTGGGGCTTTTTTGTGTCGAAAAGTAAAAATTGAATAGTCTTCAGGGCAGGGTGCAAGTCCCTACCGGTGGTAAAGCCCACGAGCCGTAAGGCAGATTCGGTTAGATTCCGAAGCCGACAGTTATAGTCTGGATAAAGCGAAGACAAAGTTTACAAAAATCAAAAAGTAACCGAGTACAGAGTATTCGGAGTTATTTGTTGAGTCTTGTAAGCAAAAAAATGATGAAAGCCCTGAGAGTATATTCTTGGGGCTTTTTTAAATTGAATGGAGTGAGAGATTGGATGAATTGTACATGAGGATGGCACTGGACTTGGCAAGAAAGGGAAAAGGGTGGACAACTCCTAATCCTTTAGTTGGAGCGGTCATTGTAAAAGGTGGAAGAGTTATTGGGCAAGGATATCATCAAAAATATGGACAGCCTCATGCGGAAGTAAATGCTATTGTATCAGCAAAAAAAGATGTGACTGGAGCAACGTTGTATGTCACGTTAGAACCTTGTTCTCATTTTGGGAAAACACCACCTTGTTCAGACTTATTGATAGACAAGAATATTAAACGAGTAGTCGTGGGCACACTTGATCCAAACCCACTAGTTGCTGGAAAAGGAATTGAAAGACTTCGTAGCAACGGAATTGAAGTAGTTACTGGTGTATTAGAAGAAGAGAGTCAAAAATTGAATGAGATCTTTATAAAATACATTGTCACAAAAGAACCATTTGTGGTTATGAAAAATGCGATGTCACTAGATGGAAAAATCGCTACAGTGACAGGCGAATCTCAATGGATTTCTGGTGAGTCATCTAGGAAACAAGTTCATTCTTTGCGCCATGAATTAGCGGGAATCATGGTCGGTATTGAAACGATTATCAAGGATGACCCACAACTAACTTCTAGAACACTAAACAGTCGTAATCCTATTAGAATTGTTGTGGATAGTCAGCTAAGAATCCCAATCGCCTCAAAGGTATTAACCCAACAAGATAAAGCGAAGACAATTGTGGCTACCACCAAAAGAGCCAATAATGAAAAATTAGAAACTTTAAAGCAAATGGGGATTGAAGTGATTGTGACTAAAGAAAAATATGGAAGAGTTGATTTACAAGAATTAATGAAGGTAGTAGGAGCTAAAGGAATCGATAGTATCTTACTGGAAGGCGGTGCAACTTTGAATTTCTCGGCTTTGGAAGAAGGGATCGTGGACAAAATACAGTCCTATATTGCACCAAAAATCATCGGAGGAAAAGAGGCTAAAACAGCTGTAGAAGGGGCAGGAGTTCACTCATTAAAAAGTGCTTTTCAAATTGATCGGATGACGCCTGTGATGGTCGGAGAAGATCTGTTTGTGGAAGGCTATATTGTTAAATAAAGAGAAACAATCGATTGGAGGGAAAGCATGTTTACAGGAATTATTGAGGAGATGGGAACGATTCAATCAATCAAACGAGGTGAAAAGTCTTCAATACTCAAAATAAAGGGACAAAAAGTATTGCAAGGGACTCGTATCGGAGATAGTATCTCGACAAATGGCATTTGTTTGACCGTGACGAAGATAGGAAATGATTCCTTTGATGCGGATGTCATGTCCGAATCGTTAAAACGGACGAACATAGGGGAATTAGCGCCTGGAAGTTACGTCAACTTGGAACGAGCATTAAGTTTGGAAACGCGTCTTGGTGGCCATATGGTGAGTGGCCATATCGATGGAACAGGAGAGATAAGAGAAATGAAGCGTGAGGATAATGCCGTTTGGATCACGGTTGAAACAAGTCCTAAATTATTGCGTTACATTATCGAGAAAGGTTCTATAGCGATTGACGGAGTTAGTTTGACAGTTGTGACAGTAGATGATCAGTCGTTCAAGGTTTCTGTCATTCCTCATACCGGTGAAGAGACAGTTCTATTGCGTAAGCAACTTGGAGATGCTGTAAATCTTGAATGCGATATGATTGGAAAATATGTTGAAAAATTATTAGGATTGGATTCGAAAGTACCAGTTCAAGAGAGTCAAGTAACGACAAGTTTTTTGAAAGATAACGGGTTCTTTTAGAACAGAATGGAGAGACTTATGTTTAATACAATCGAAGAATTGCTTGCTGATTTAAGAGCTGGAAAAAACATTTTATTGGTAGATGATGAAGACAGAGAAAATGAAGGAGACATTATTTGTGCGGCTGAATTTGCTACTACAGAAAATGTGAACTTTATGGCTAGTTATGCCAAAGGTCTAATATGTATGCCTATGCCTAAAAGCTATACAAAGAAGTTCGCATTGCCACAAATGAGTTTAAACAGTACAGATAATCATGGAACAGCTTTTACCATTTCAGTGGATCATGTGGAAACTACAACGGGTATTTCAGCTGGGGAACGGTCATTGACAGCTATGAAATTGGTGAGCGATGATGCAAAAGCGGAAGACTTTAGAAGACCAGGGCATATGTTCCCATTAGAAGCTGTTGACGGGGGTGTACTAGCTCGAAACGGACATACAGAAGCAACGGTTGACTTGATGCGTTTAGCAGGTCTGCAACCAGTGGGGCTATGTTGTGAAATCATGAATGAAGATGGATCGATGGCAAGAAGAGATGATTTATTGGTTTTAGCCAATAAACATGAATTGAAAATCGGTACAATTGCCGATTTAATTGAATATCGAAAAACCCAAGAACAAGTTATTTTCCGCGAATCTAAAGCACTATTACCTACCAAATATGGAGATTTTGAAATCTATGCCTATGAACATGCGGTAACTGGGGAACACCATGTCGCTTTGGTTATGGGTGAAGTCAGTGATGGGGAACCAGTACTATGTCGTGTCCATTCGGAATGTTTGACAGGTGATGTATTTGGTTCTAAAAAATGTGATTGTGGTCAACAATTGGATGCAGCAATGAAACGAATTGCAGATGAAGGACGTGGGATTTTAGTTTACATGCGTCAAGAAGGGCGTGGAATTGGATTAGTCAATAAAATAAGAGCTTATGCATTACAAGATCAAGGACACGATACAATTGAAGCTAACTTAATGCTTGGTTTTCCAGCTGATCTACGAGAATACTATGAATGCAAACAAATTTTTGATGATTTAGGTGTTTCTCAACTACGCCTGATGACTAATAATCCACTGAAAGTAGAGAGTATGGATAAATACGGTTTGGACATCGTAGAAAGAATTTCACTTCAAATGGAAGCTTTTACGGAAAATAAAGACTACCTAAAGACTAAGCAAGAAAAGATGCATCATCATTTGAACTATTAAGAAAAGAACAGCGCATGATAAAAAAATACCATAAATGGAGGAATTAAAATGAACGTATTCGAAGGACAATTAATTGCAAAAGACTTAAAAGTGGGTATCGTGATTGCACGGTTTAATGAATTTATAGGATCAAAATTATTAAGTGGGGCTGTTGACGGTTTAAGAAGACATGGCATGCTAGAGGAAGAAATCACAGTTGCGTGGGTTCCAGGAGCTTATGAAATTCCATTAGTTGCACAAAAAATGGCAGCTTCAGGAAAGTATGATGCTATTATCACTTTAGGGGCAGTCATTAAAGGGTCTACATCGCACTACGATTACGTCTGTTCTGAAGTTTCAAAAGGCGTAGCTGCAGCTGCAATGAATACAGGTGTACCCGTAATGTTTGGGGTCTTAACGACAGATAATATCGAACAAGCCATTGAACGTGCCGGTACGAAAGCTGGAAACAAAGGTTATGAATCTGCAGTTTCAGCGATTGAAATGGCCAATTTATTGAAAGGCATGTAAGGTCGGATCATGGATGAAACAAGTCTAAAGAAAATTCAAACAATTATTTTTGATTACGATGGGACACTACATGACAGTACGGCAAACTATATTGCTGCTTTCAAAATGGCTTATAATTATTTGATAGAGAATAAAAAAGCTGACCCAAGAGAGTGGAAAGATGAAGAAATCACTAAATGGCTAGGATACAGCAGTAAAGACATGTGGGGAAATTTCATGCCGAATTTAGATGTTGAACACCAAACTGCAGCTTCAAAAATCATAGGAGAACAGTTGCTGAAAAAAGTTCTCGCAAAAGAAGCAATTCTTTATACTGGAGCTTTGGAAACATTAGGTTACTTAAGAGATAAAGGATACCAACTTATCTTTTTAAGTAATTGTAGTGAAAAATATATGAATGCACATCGGCAAGCTTTTCAGTTAAATCAGTATTTTGAGGACATGTACTGCACAGAAACATTTGATTATAATGCCAAATACAAGATCTTTGAATTAATTGAAAAACAGTATAAAGATAATTTTCTTATTGTAGGAGATCGCATACAGGATTTTGAAATTGGTCACTACCATAATCTAGTTAGCATAGGGTGTAATTATGGATTTGGGTCAGAAGAAGAATTGCAGCAATCAGATCTAAGGATAAATGATATCCAAGAATTGCAAGACATTCTTTAGATAGGAAAACTTGAATAAGATGGTTACTTTTTACGCAAGTAAGAAAAAAGATAGCCTTCAGTTTGTTTATGACAAACTGAAGGCTATCTTTTTAATAAGGTGAATATTATTAAACTTCTCCAACAAACGCCCAAGTTATGCCGTTGTCTTTGGATTGATACAAGGCTTTACTGCCGCCGTTATAATCGCCATCTTGACCTTGACCCACTTGGATAAACAAACTGTCGCTTTCTTTATAAGGCATTTCCGGAAAATCGAAAGGAACGTACTTCTCTGTATCGGTTAAAGGAACTTCGATTATGGGCAATTCTACTTGTTCAAAAGTGAGGCCGCCATCGGTCGTCAAATATAGATCCGCATAACTACCTCCACTGTGGGACAATCCAATAAAGCCAAGATTTTCATCCATAAAAGTTATCCCAGATGAAACCCCTAATTGTCCCACAAATGGATCCGAATTAACAACGTCCCAAGTATTTCCACCATTTGTGGTTTTGTTCAAGGTATAGAAACGTGAGCCTAACGCAGCATCTACTACAAATAGTTGGTAACCAAGTTGTTCAGTTAAAAAATAAGTTTCGTTATCATTCATATTTTGATTTGTTGGAATGTCTCCAATTTGTGCAGGAGATACTGTTGGCGAATAGTCAACAAAACGTACCGGTGTAATCGTGTTGTTATTTGGGGTGTAAACAGAAATCGTGTAGCCAATAATTTCATTAAAGGCTGTTTCGATTGGAAAGGTATCGCCTTTTTCATCAAAGTAAAGGACCCCTTCAGTATTGTATCCCCAACTACGGGAACCAGCATAATAGATGCCAAGGGTTTCTTCATTCCAATTTTTCACAGTGTCTTTTATCGGAAGATTTTCTACTGCATCTAGCAACGGTTGAAGTCTCATCGTTTTCTCAAAAGTTGGATTCACGTTTCCGTTTAAAGTCATACTGAGATCATCACTTTTTGAACTGTCATAATCAATCAAAAAGCTTTCCGTTTCACCATCTTCGTTTAAGCCATACAAAAAGCTATATAAAGTAGTAATATCGCCCTGTTTATTAAAAGTCAATTCGACCTGATTACTGACATACAATTCTTCTGGCAAATCATATTTCGTTTCAAGGTCTTCAATCAATCCATTTAAGCCATCTTCGTAGACATTATTATGAACAAATGTAACATCGCTAGATTGCAAGTAGCCTTGAATCACAAAGTCTAATCGTCCTTGGGAATTTGTCCCGCTTTGATAAAGGCTTATTCCAGCTGCAACTGTGATCAAAAGAAACGAATTCACGCTGAACAGAAAAAGAAACTTACTTCGTCTTATGGAACGGGGAGAAGTGGATTGTTTTTTATTGAGTTTCCATATGTACCAATATAGACTCCAGCCAACCCAAACAAACAGACTAAGAAAAATGATTAGGATAATGGGAGCCTTCTGAGCAACCCCGCCGTCTTGAGCAAGTGAACATAAGTAATAACAACCTATAGCGTAAATAGCTACGGTTACAGGATTAAAAATAAAAGCTTTTAATTTGTAATTCTTGTTCTTCAAGTAAATTTCATCTCCAGTTGTGTAGGTTAATTTCTGTGGTAATGAGTTATGGATGACCAAATAATTGCAGGAACGATTAAAAGAATAATATCAATAGATTATTCGTCTAAAGAACAGTATACAATAAAATAAAATAGGACTACAGCCAGTTAGTAAATATAAAGAAAAAATTATACTTAGTAAATAAGAAGTTTATAGAAATCACTTGAATTATAATAAAGCGCATACTAATATGACTTATAAAGAACAATCCTATATTTGAGATAGTAAACTAAACAAACGTACAAGTATGGATAAAAGATCATAATAATTACCCTTTAAAAAACGTAATATATTTTCTTTTTATAGATAATATTCACTCTCAAGCACTAAATAAATGTGTAAAAAATAAAATGATAATAGATTCATTTCAAAGAAGGAGATAATTAATATGGTTTGGATTAAAAATGTTCATTTAGAGACAGGTTACGAGGAAGTCAGACCGAATAAATTTGTAACGACTACAGCTGAATTTGCTTTAGAAGTTGAGAATGGCAAAATCAAGACGATTACTGAAAAAGCTCCAGAAACTAATATACAGACAATTGATGCAAAAGGTTACTTAGCTTTACCTGCTCTGCAAGATAATCATGTCCATTTAGATAAAGGTCATTTTGGCGGGAAATGGCAAGCTGTTATACCTGCTTCAGGAGTAGCAGAACGGATTCAAGAAGAGAAAGAATTTTTAAGAGATTTTCTTTCTGAAACACCCCAAAAAGCACAAGCGTTGATTGATTTAATTTGTAGCAAAGGAGCTACTTTTTTAAGAGTTCAAACAAATGTTGATTCGGTAATAGAGTTAGATAATTTAATATGTGTAAAACAAGTATTAGAAAAGAATAAACACCGTTTAGATTATGAAATTGTTGTTTTTCCACAACATGGCACGTTGATAACTGAAGAACAAGGCTTATTAAGTAAAGCTTTGGCTAGTGATGATACGTTTATTTTAGGGGGATTGGATCCAGCAACGATTGATGGAGATATAGAAAAATCGCTCCTTACAACTTTTACATTAGCTAGTCAATACAATAGAAAAATTGATTACCATCTCCATGATAGAGGAACATTAGGATTATTTGAAATTAATCGAATAATCGACTACACAAAAAAATATCAATTAGAAGGAAAAGTTCAAATTAGCCATGCACTTGCTTTGGCTGATGGAGAAGAAGAAATAATCCAAACGATTGCAAAAAAATTAGCTGAAGCGGGTATTGGAATTAACACAACTATTCCGATTGATACAACAGTTCTACCAGTTCTATTACTTCAAGAAAAAGGTGTAAAAGTACGAGTGGTAAATGATAATATCAATGACCATTGGAGCCCATTTGGTTCTGGGGATTTAATTGAACGAGCTAGACGGGCTGCAGAAGTGTTTTCGATGAAAGATGAAAGGTCATTAGCTCAAGCATATTCCTTGGTATCGAATGGATTAACTCCTTTAGATTCAAAAGGCAATCAACAATGGCCGGAAATAGGAGACCAAGCTCATATATTATTTGCAAAAGCAGATAGTTCTGCACACCTAATTGCACGAGTTTGTCCAGAAAGAGTTGTCATGTTTAATGGAGAACTTGTTTCTGGAAAGTTTCACTAATTTGTAGAAGTTTTTAGTTAGAGACTATCAAGAGAGAGCACCTGAAGAAATTACCAAATGGGCTAATAATTATCTAAGTATTGTTCGACCCATCTTTATGGCACATCAAGAAGTTGATAAGGAAATTCATTTAAGTTACAATAAGTAAGTGAAATAAAGTTAACGAATAGGAGTGTTGAAATGCAAGTAGAGTTTTTTCATGATGTCATCTGCAGTTTTTGTTTTCCAATGTCTTATCGTATGAGAAAAGTAGCTAAAAAGTATCCAAAATTAGAAATTATTCATCGTTCATTTGCTTTAGGGTGGGAGAAAGAACAGTTTATCCAACAATTTGGTTCTCATGAAGCAGTAAAACCTGAAGTAATCCATCATTGGGAATCGGCTAATCAAAATGATGACGAACATCGTTTCAACATCGAAGGCATGAAAGAACAAGGTTTCTTGTTTCCAACATCTAAGAATGGTTTGAAAGCCGCAAAAGCTGCGGGGATAATCGCGGATCAAGAAGCCTATTGGGCTGTTTTTGATGGTTTACAACAAGCTTTATTTGTAGAAAACAGAGATATTTCAGACATGAAGGTTATTTATAGTGTTGTGAAACAAACCTCTATTGATTTTGATGCTTGGAAAACTCAATTTGAAAATCCAGAAACAGAACAAGTCGTGATGGAAGATTTACAACGAGTGCAAGACTATGGTATCCAAGGGGCTCCTGCTATAGTGGTGAACCAAAAATATTTAATCAGCGGAGCACAACCACAAGAAGTGATCGAACAAACCATTGAACAAATTGCTGAAGAAGAAGGATTTCAATTAAAAGGATTAACGTTAATGGGGTCAGATGCTGCAGCGTGTAACATGATTGATGGCAAATGGGTCTGTGACTAAAATATTCTTTAACATTAAAAAGCGTTGTATAGTATAGAAGAGAGCTTAAGTTATTTCTAGAAATTAGTTTTATACTGATTTTAAGAATTAACGATAAAGCTCTCTTTTTTATGCTAAAAGATCGTTTTTTAAAGGAATACATTGTGCAAATAAAAATCACTTCTAATTGCTTTTAGGGAAAACGTTTCCTAGTGTATCGTGATATTGTGTATACTAGAGGTATAGAGAAAACTTCGGACTCAAAACTAGTTGGAAATGAGTTTTGTAAAAGAGAAATTGGGGGAAGTAAATGAATAAAAGGGTAAGAAGGTCGCTTAGTATAGGGGTAGCATTTTTGTTTAGTATGGCTTTTGGCGAAACGGTTTTTGCGGAAAATCAATTATCGGATATGAGAATCGAAATCGAACTGCAAGAAGATGGATCGGGGATTGTTACAGAACATAGAAAGATGAACATGGATGATGGTACTGAATTGTACATCGTGTTAGATGATCTGCAGGATTCAAAATTGCTTGATTTTTCAGTAGCCGGTTATCAAGAGTTGGAACCATGGAATCCAGACGCTTCACTAGAGGAAAAGGCAGGTCAATACGGTACTGTAGGAACAGATGATGGGGTAGAACTTATATGGGGTATAGGTGAGTATGGAGAAAACGACTACGAAGTAACGTATACCATATCAAACTTAGTTCGCGAATTGGAAGATGGACAAGGACTGCTATGGAACTTTGATACGTTTTCCGATATTCCAGCTGAAAATTTGACGGTTGAAATTACTGGATTTGAACCCTTTACAGAAGATAATGTCCGTTTCTGGGGCTTTGGTTTTGAAGGGGATATGCAATTAGAGGGCAACACGATCGTTTGGGAAGCTGAGGAAGAAGTAGACGACAGCAACGATGTAACAATATTGCTGCAATTTCCTCAAGGAATGTTCACTACACAAGCCAGTGCAGGTATGACTTTGGAAGAACAGCGTGACATGGCCATGAACGGCTCAGCGTACAATGATGAGCCTATTTCTAACACGATACCTATCGTTATTTTTTCTGTCCTAGCAGTCGCTGTTGGTGGAATCACAACATTTATTATCAAATATGTTAAGAAATTACATCAAGCGAGAGAAGAAGCTGGACAAATGAGTACTGGATTACAAAGAATCAAGGAGAATAAAGAAGTTATATTAGAAGAAATTCCTTATAAAGGAGAAGACTTTGCAGGCATTGCATTTTTATTGCAAGACATGAACAAAGGTTATTTTGAAGATTACTTTTCAGCTTACTTGCTGAGATGGTCTTATGAAGAACGTATCCTTATCCACACAGCTGAAACCAAATCATTATTTAGCGAGAAATTTGATACGGAAATAGAAATAATTCATTTTGAGGAAGAACGGACACGTTACCCTCAATCGTTCAGTGACTTTATTGCTCATTTAGAGACTAATGATGAAACGTATGAAACTGGATTATGGTTGATGTTATTGGATGCTGCAAATAATAGTGGTTTTGTTAAAGACGAGGATATGAAAAAATGGGCAAGGAAACATGCCAAAGAAGTAGGCAAGTTTGCAGATTATTTGATTGACTACTCAAAAGAGTATTTAGAAAGAGAAGGCCTTATTTCTTTTGGGAAAGTTGATGTATGGGGTGCAAAACATGAGGTATCTGTTGCCAGTCCTGAAGGCGACGAACTGTTTGATCGTTTGGTTCAATTTGATAACTATTTAGAAGAAATTGACTTAAAAGGTTTTGCGGACAACACCAATCCATTTACATTTGAAGAATTTCTATTCTGGAATACCTTGTACTTTAGAAGTGAGGAAATCACAGATGAATTTAAGGAAATGATTCCGAATCCGAATGATGTCTCTGGAGACAACTCCTTCATCTATTATTATTGGTATTGGAACGGCATGACTGGATTTAGAAACAACTGGTCTAGTGGATTAGCAAGTGGTGGATTTAACTCAAGTGCTTCATCAGCAGCATCCGGAACAGGTGGATCAACTTCCTTTGGTGGAGGTGGAGGTGCCGGTGGTGGAGGCGGCGGAGGGGCTCGATAGATGAGCCTCTTTTTACTGTTATAAAATTAGTTTAACGTATCCTAATCAAATCCGACATAAACTCTTTCACTTTGGACATTACAAGGGACTCCGCTGCTATTAACGTATTGATAATTTGTTAATTTGATATGATCTGGAAAAAGTTGGATACCATCTATTTCTGTTAGTGGTTCGGCATATTGATAGAAATTATACCTTTTTTGCTTTCTTCCAGATTTTGTTGTGCTGTGAAGTACTTCATATCTAGGACTATCTTTAATGATTTTAAAAGCACTAACAATCATGCCGCTGCCAGGATAGACACCTAGGATATATTCTATACTGTTTGCTTTATCTAAACTCATTACCCAATCACCCAATGTTCTCTTTTTCAGGGCTTCTGATACAGGATTGTACATTTCTTCAGCCTTTAAATCCTTACTAGAATCAGATTTATCTTTAGTTGGCTTGATTTTTACAAACATAATTTTATGGGAATTTAATTGATTAATATCAACGGGTTTTGGACTAAGTGCATCTTGTAAAAGTTCGACTCTTCCAAAAGTTTGCAATGCTTCTTTTTGTCCATCAGAACGATGTCCACTCATAATATTAGTCAATTTTTTCACGTTCAGTTTTTGTTCATCAATTAGTTTACAAAAATTAATAACCGCATTTTCTACGTGGAAGGCTTCATCTTCACTTAATCCAAAAGTCAAAATATATTTCTCAACTTCCATACCATTTGAATGAATAGTCTTTATTTCATTTAATTTTTGCTTTTCCACAAGGTCATTAGAGAAGTCAGTTTTTAGATAATCTAATTCATGAGCGAATACTCTATTTTTTGTTCCTTTACCAATATAAAAAACGGTATGGTCAATAGGATTAACTAAAATATAAACGTAATAGCGAAGCTGAGTAATAACTTCTTCTGTAAATCGATTCATTGTATTCTTTCCTCCATGTCTACTGTAAGATCTGAATAAATTACTCTCTAAGAAAGGGAAGTTGGAGAGCCTCATTCCATTCTATTTTTCGTTCTTGTGCTTTGCCATTATTTGCACCGCTAGTGGATAAACATTTTATAACAGTGAGGTGCTCAAAAATAGTTGATTTTAAAACTTCTTGATAAGACTTGTCTCCATTTGCAATGATAAGTTTAATGGAAGCTGTTGAAAGTAACGTATCAAAATCATTTAATTTTGTTTGTTTAAAGTTACTATCTAAACTTCCAATTCTATCAAAATGACTATAAATATCCCATAAACCAATTTGATTTTGTACCAGTAATTCCAACCGTTTTTCATAGTCGATTGGATCAATAGTATTTAAAGATTCAGAAATGATTTTCCAAAATTGATTGCCTTTATTTGCATAGTATTGTTGCAATTCTAACGACTTCTCACTTGGAGCACTGCCAAGTATTAAAATTTTAGTGTTTTCATCATAGATTGGTTCTAAACCACTCTTCATAAGTTAGACTCCTTAATAGTAAATTTATTTTAGACACCCGCTATATGTAAAAAAATGAATTAGTATCTTTCAATTGTATAGTAAAAAATTGGGAATTCCTATAGGGTTATTGCCGTTGCAATAGCTTTTGTATATTTTGGTTTTTTCTAAACGCATTTTGAGCTTGTACTTAAACCTGATAAGTAAAAATATGTAGTATAATTGACGCATAAGTTCAAATTCTAGTTTGAAAGGGTGAAGTTAGTGAGGGAGAATAATCCGATTCGAGTGCAAATAAGAATCAAAGAACTAGCAATTGATTACGGTGTGATTTTGCTTTATCTTGTTTTTGTTCTTCTGGCTAACTTAGTCATTTATTTTTTAGTGTTAGATGGAATACCTGAATTCACAATCGTTCAATCCCAACTGATAGCGACGTTTGAATCGGTTGTTCCGATAGTGCTGATTTTCTCGCTACTTGATTACAAGAAACCCTTTGGGACATACGGTAAGAGAAGTGCTGGGTTAAAAGTGCAGTATAAAACGCCTTCGTTTTTTAGAAGTTTGGTTAGAAATAGCATTAAATTTTTACCGTGGCAGCTTGCTCATATTGGGGTCATCGATGGTGTTTATTCTGAATTTACAACCTGGAGTTCGATTGTTTTTACAAATGCTGGAATTCTGTTAGCTCTCATCTTATTGGTTATGGGGTTTTTTAGAAAAGATAAACGTCATTTAGGTGATTTGTTAGCCGGAACTCAAGTCGTTCCTATTAGGAGGGGATCATAAGTGGAACAGAATGTTGATGCTGAAGAAGCGATTAGAAGATGGGATGCTTTTGCCGATGCGTACTCAAAAAATCACAACGAACAAGGGGATATTCACAAAGAAGTATTTTTAAATCCTACTTTATTTTCTCTTATGGGCGAATTGAAAGATAAACAAGTTTTGGATGCAGGATGTGGCGAGGGTTATTTAAGCAGATTGCTATCCAAGGCTGAATCAAATGTGACCGCTGTGGATTATTCTCCAAGAATGATTGAAATTGCACTGGAGAGAACGCCAGTTGACTTACAAATTAAGTATATGAGAGGAAATTGTGAGAAGTTGGATATGCTCGAAGACAACAGTTTTGATTTGATTGTGTCCAACATGGTGATACAAGATCTACCAAACTACGAAAATGCCTTTCAAGAAATGTTTCGTTTGTTAGTAGATGGAGGGAGTTTTATCTTTTCAATTTTGCATCCTTGTTTTGTCACTCCTGGAAGTGGGTGGGAGAAAAATGATAATAGTGAAAAATTGCATTGGAATGTGGATCGTTATTTTTATGAAGGTGCCTATGAACAACGATTAGGAGATAAAGATAAAGTATTATTTTTCCACAGGACATTAACCAGTTATGTTGATAAGTTAACTAAAGCAGGCTTTATGATAGAAAGTATAGTCGAACCGAAGCCATCAGAAATAATGTTGGAAAAATATCCGTCATTCGAAGAAGATTTGAGATGTGCTGATTTTATGGTGTTTAAGGCCACTAAGTCAAAAAGATAGAGTGATAAAGACTCGAATGCGTGAAATCATAGGTACTGCAAAGGCTAAAGAATCGTCTTTTAGCCTTTGCAGTCTTTAATGTTATAAACTAGAGACACGATAGTTCGCAAAATCAACGGAATGTAGACTTTTTAAATGACAAACTATTTACTTTACTTACTTTTTGTAAAGTGATAAAATTGAAAATTAAGAACGTCAACAGAAAAGGATGAGATAAACAGTGAAAAAGAAAAAATGGATGCTAGCTGGAATCGCAGCAGTAGCATTATTTGTTAGTGCATGTGGAACATCAACAAAAGAAGATGCCACTTCAACTGAAGGCGGAGATTTATTGCAGTCTGTTCAAGACGCTGGGGTATTAAAAGTCGGCGTAATGGGAACGTATCAACCGTACAACTTTATCAATGAAGATAAAGACATGGATGGGTTTGATGCAGATATTGCTAAAGAAATTGCTAAAGGATTAGATGTGGACATTGAATTTGTCTCTCAAGAATTTTCAGGAATGATCGCTGGATTGCAAACGGGTAAATTTGATATGGTTGCTAGTCAAATGACGATCACGGATGACCGTAAAAAAGAAATGCTATTCTCAGATCCATATATCACCAATCAAGTAAAAGTTATTGTAAAAGATGACAATACAGAGATTACTTCTGTTGAGGATTTTGTGGGTAAAGATATTGGAGTAGGTCTAGGAACAAATGATGAAACTTATTTGCGTAACGAATTGATGCCTGAAGTTGGTGAGTTTAATATTCGTACGTATGATGATGTGATCACTTCATTGAAAGACTTGGATTCTGGTCGAATCGACGCTACTATCAACAACATGTATGCTTTAAAACCAATCATTGAAGCAAATGGGTTGAAGATTAAAGCAGTTGGCGAACCAATCAAATCAGACCAAGCCGGAATTGCTGTTCAATTAGGTAATGAAGCCTTTATTGAAGAAGTAAATACTATTTTATCTGATATTAAAGCAGATGGTACGTATGATGAAATTTTTATGAAATGGTTCGGTGAAGCACCACCAAAAGACTAAACATGAAGCAAGAATAAGTAGAAGAGAGGTACTTCTTTTATGGAAGTTTTAATACAGAATATCCCGTTCTTGTTGCAAGGAGCGTATTATACGTTATTAATTACATTGGTTTCGATGTTTTTTGGTTCTCTTATCGGGATTATCGTCGCAATAGCCCGTTTGAAAGGCAATAAAGCGATCCAAGCTGTTGCACGAGGGTATGTATCAATTATCCGAGGCACACCGACATTGGTTCAAATCATCATTATTTATTATGGTTTAGTTGATTTTGGAATTAGTTTAGATCCTTTGCCAGCTGCTTTTATTGCATTGAGTGTTAATAATGGAGCGTATTTATCTGAATCGATTCGTGGAGCTTTACAGTCGATTCCAAAAGGTCAAATGGAAGCTGCTTATGCAACAGGGATGACACCTTGGCAAGCGATGCGTCGAATCATTCTTCCGCAAGCCATTCGCATTGCTATTCCGCCAGTAGGGAATACCTTTATTGGTATGTTGAAAGAAACGTCCTTAGTATCGGTCATCAGTGTAACGGAATTATTGCGTTCGGCTCAATTGCTGATTGCTCAATATTATAGTTACATGCCGTTTTACTTGGGAATCGCGGTCATTTATTGGATCATGAGCACAGTTTTTTCTTTCCTACTGAACAAGTTGGAAGCACGTATGTCAATCTATGAATAGTTGAGGGATTAACATGATTAAAATAAATGGATTAATAAAATCGTTTGGAGCATTAGAAGTCTTAAGGTCGATTGATTTGCAAATTAGTTCAGGTGAAGTTGTGGTTATTTTGGGACCTAGTGGATCTGGAAAAAGCACCTTGCTGCGTTGCATGAATGGTCTTGAAGAACTAACAGCTGGAAGCATTGAAGTAAACGGCGTTGTTATGAACGCTGAGCAGTCTAAAAAAGAGCGCACCAAAAAAGTTCGTGAAGCACGTTTGCATACAGGAATGGTTTTTCAACAATTTAACTTGTATCCCCATAAAACGGCATTGGGAAATGTAACGGAAGCGTTGATTACTGTTAAGAAAATGGATAAAACTAAAGCAAACCAACTTGGCGAAAAAATGTTGGAACAAGTAGGATTATCAGATAAAAAAGATGAATTTCCTTCTAGATTATCGGGTGGACAACAACAGCGGGTAGCCATTTCACGTGCGTTAGCTATGGATCCTACCGTAATGTTATTCGATGAGCCAACATCTTCATTGGATCCTGAATTAGTCGATGAAGTTTTGACAGTCATCAAAGAATTAGCTAAAGAAGGTCGAACAATGGTTATCGTGACACATGAAATGCAATTTGCACGTGAAGTGGCAGATCGTGTGATTTTTATGGCAGACGGTATTATTGTTGAACAAAATGAACCAGAAGCTTTTTTTACACAACCAAAAACAGAGCGTGCTAGAAGATTTTTAAAAATGGAAGAATTAGAACATAGAGAAGGGGTAAAACGATGATTGTAAC
This sequence comes from Carnobacterium sp. 17-4, assembly GCF_000195575.1. Classification (NCBI taxonomy): domain Bacteria; kingdom Bacillati; phylum Bacillota; class Bacilli; order Lactobacillales; family Carnobacteriaceae; genus Carnobacterium; species Carnobacterium sp. 17-4. The sequence goes on from NC_015391.1 coordinate 491,277, forward strand.
AACAACATGGAATAAAGGTCGTAAGTTTACCGCTAAAGGCGATTCAGGTTATGAACTTAAGATGGATGCTACACCAGCTTATGGCGGAGTAGGAGAGGGCGCAACACCAACAGAAATGTTGTTGGCTTCTTTGGCAGGCTGCATCGGAATTGATGCAACCATGGTTTTGAATCCGCATTTGGATAAAATCGAGAAACTCGAAATTATTACTGATGGAACTCGCAGAGAAGAAGCTCCTAAAGACTTTACCGCTATGAATGTTACCTTTGTAGTAGACGGCACAGTGAACAGCGACAAAATTTGGCGTGCTATTCGCTTAAGTGAAGAAAAATACTGTACGGTTTCTAATTCCTTAAAGGCTGAAATCACGTATGATGTAGTATTGAATGGCGAAAAATTAGCAAGAGAAATGTAAGGAAAAAATACTCGTTACCCTTAGTGTTACAAGGGGAGCGGGTATTTTTTTTGATTACTTAGTGAATTATTTTTCTAATCTTTTTTCAGTGGTGGATAAAAAGTTTTCTAAAGCTTCAGAGCTATTAATGTTCATTCTTTCAGCTAAAACAATCAACCACCACATAGTTTCACCAATTTTTAACTCTAAATCGGTTTCGTTTGTTGAGCTACTAGGCCAACGTTCTTGTTGGGCCATAGTTAAACGTCCAACTAAACCAGCATCGGTCAGAAATGCTAATGCATCTTCTTCAACGCTCCAAATATCCTCATGGTGCTTTATCTCCAACTCATGGTAACGTGCTCGTAATTTTTTAGAGCGTTCAACTAATTCATTAAATGTTGTTTCATTCATAAAAATCCCTCCCAATTCATCTATAAGCACTTTGTGAAACTTGAAGGTTTTAGTATAGCACAACAAAAAAAGGATTTGAGATGTTAGTCTTAAATACTTTTTTTATTGTGTAGTTAACTGAGAACAGGATTCTATTTGTGTTGGCACAACGAGCTTTAGTTCGAGTAACTCAGAATTGTTTTTCATTTGAGTTGACACAACAAGCTTTAGTTCGAGTAACTCAAGTCGGTTTTTCGTTTGAGTTGATACAACGAGTCTTAGTTCGAGTAACTCAAAACTGTTTTCCGTTTGAGTTGACGCAACGATCCTTAGTTCTATCAACTCAGAACTAGATTCTATTTGAGTGGGTGAAATGACTAGTATTTAACCCCATCCTATCCAATTTACATAAACTTTAAAAAAAACATTCGGAATTTACGGAGCATTTACATAGAATCTACATGCCTATGCTAGAGTAGAAAAGTAAGAAAAAGGAAGCTTATTAGCAACGGAGGGAATTTTGTGCAGGTTAAATTTGAAGATATTACAATGGCTTATGGAGAAAAAAATGTACTCCAAAATATCAATTTTGTTATCCCTGAACATTCCTTGGTTTCGATACTTGGGCCAAGCGGCTGTGGAAAGTCAACGACATTGATGTTGATTTCTGGACTGACCACACCTTCAGAAGGAAAAATCTACTTTGGTGAAAAAGATGTGACCAAAGCTGATGCTGTAAAACGAAAAGTAGGAATGGTTTTTCAGAATTATGCGTTATACCCTCATTTATCCGTATTAGAAAATATCATGTTTCCTTTGAAAATGGCAAAAATGTCTAAAAATGAACGAATAACTCGAGCGATGGATTTAGCGAAATTGGTTAAAATACAAGATCATGTGGATAAAAAACCGAAACAGCTCTCAGGAGGACAGCAGCAACGGGTAGCAATAGCACGTGCGTTAGCTAAAGAACCTTCTATATTACTGATGGATGAGCCGTTATCGAATTTAGATGCACGATTGAGGATTGAAATGCGAGAAGAGATTCGCCGTATACAACAAGAAACAAATGTGACGACTGTTTTTGTTACACATGATCAAGAAGAAGCGTTAAGTATCTCTGATCAAGTGATGGTTTTAAATGACGGAGCCATTCAGCAAATTAGTGAGCCACAGCCATTGTATGAACGCCCAGTTAATCTATTTGTAGCGAAGTTCTTGGGAACTCCTATCATCAATACCTTTTCTGTGGATGAGCAACAAGTCAATTGGTCCAAATTATCTAGTGCTTTGAGTTTTGATCCAACTTTCCATTCTATTGGAGTCCGAGCAGAGAATTTTAAAGAAGCTGCAGATGAATCGCAAGGATTTATTAGCGGTCAGATTCGACATATTGAACGAGTAGGGAAAGATACTTCTATTAAAATCAAATGTGGAGAGAAAGAAGTCATTGCTACCAATCTTTCTGGAAATTATATAGAAGGAGATATTCTTCATTTGACAGCAGATGTACAAGATATTCTGCATTTTGATAAACAAGGGAATACGATGGTGTTGGAGGAGGCTGTTATTGGATGATTGAAAAACCGACACTGAAAAGTACCCTGCGAGCATGGGCTTACATTGCACCAATGATAGCTATTATTGGGGTCTTTAATATCTATCCGATCCTTAAATCACTTGCCATGAGTTTTTACTCTGATTACAATTTTTATCAAGATGTTGTCTACGCTTATGGTTGGGACAACTTTATCCAGATTTTTAATGATTCAAATTTATTTTTAGCAATCAAAAATACCTTTATCTTTGTATTGGGTGTCGTTCCTTTATCGATCATGCTTTCACTGGGTATTGCATTACTTCTACATAATGTGCAGTTTTTATCAGGATTTTTTAGGTCTATTTATTTCTTGCCATTTGTTACCAGTACGGTTGCTATCTCAATTGTCTGGAATTGGATTTACCATTCCAGATATGGCTTGATGAATTATTTTCTAGGACTATTCGGAGTGGACCCAATCAATTGGATAACGGATCCAAAATATTCCATGTTGGCATTGGTCATTATGGCTATCTGGAAAGGACTCGGCTTCAATATTATTCTGTTTCTCGTAGGATTGAACAATATTGACAAAGGCTATTACTCGGCAGCTAAGGTTGATGGAGCCTCTGATTTGCAACGGTTTACTAATATCACAGTTCCATTGCTAGGACCAACGACATTTTTGGTGACAGTTATGGGAGTTATCAGTAGTTTTAAAGTTTTTGACGAAGTGTATTCGCTTTTTCAAGGGAGACCTGGACCAGGGAATTCAGCTTTGACAGTGGTTTATTATATCTATGAAAAATTTTATACCGAATACCAATATGGTGTTGCCGCAGCCGCTGGAATTGTGTTGTTCCTAATTATCTTAGTGGTTACGCTTATTCAAATGGCTTACAACAAGAAATTTGTTCACTACTAAGAGAGGAGAAAAAAGATGAAGGAATTATCCAATAAAGCTATCCCAAAAGTATCGCGTTCACTTTTGGCAGATTTTTCAAAAGAACGTGAGAACACAGATGTAGGGAGTAAAGTTAAAAAAAGCATCCTTTATATTTTGTTGGTTTTAGGAGCAGCAACGATGTTGATTCCCTTTATTTGGATGGTTTCTACATCCTTGAAGACTCCAGGAGAAACGGTTGCTATGCCACCGGTTTGGATCCCTGATATCTTGCAGATAGGAAATTACGCAGAAGCTTTCGAGGCAGCACCATTTGGCCGTTATTTTTTGAACAGTGTGTTTGTTACCGTGCTTTCTACGGCAGGAGAACTAATCACAACGATTTTGGCTGCTTTTGCCTTTGCTAAAATTGAATTTTATGGCAAAAATATTTTGTTCACATTATTGATTGCGACGATGATGGTCCCCGGTGAAATCCTGATCATCCCTAATTTTGTGACACTATCCAACATGGGATTGATCAATACATATGCGGCGCTGATCGTTCCCTATCTAGCAAGTGTTTTTTCGGTATTTATGCTGAAGCAAAGTTTTCAATCGGTTCCAAAAGAATTGCATTATGCAGCTAAAGTAGATGGCTGTAGTGATTTTCGCTTTTTATGGACGATAATGGTTCCGTTGGCTAAATCGTCAATTGTAGCTATTACCATTTTGAAAATTATTGGAAGTTGGAATGCATTTATGTGGCCTTTGATCGTGACAAATGATCGTGCTTTACGTACATTGCCCGTTGGTCTGCAGGCTTTTACAACTGAAGCTGGAACGCAATATGAACTTCTGATGGCGGCAGCAACTATTGTGGTTATTCCAATGGTTATTGTGTATCTTTTTCTCCAAAAATACATCATTATGGGGATTTCAAAAAGTGGATTAAAAGGGTAATTTATATAGGTTTTATGCAATTTAAAAAATAGAATTAGAGGAGAATGACAGATGAGCAAAAAAAGGAATTGGTTAACATTTGGTACAGGTTTACTGCTTTCAAGCAGTCTTTTATTGGCCGCTTGTGGAACAGGAAATGAAGAAGCAGATGCAGGGGGATCAACTAAAGCAACTGAAGGTACAGAAGAAACTGAGATTACTTTTTGGCATGCGATGAATGGCCCTCACCAAGAAGCCATCACAGCTTTGACGGAAGAGTTTAATGAATCACAAGAATTGTATACCGTAGAAGAAATGAACCAAGGGGACTATGAAACGCTTGAACAGTCCATTATGGCCTCTGGTGTTTCGGGAGATCTTCCTACATTGTCTCAACTAACTCCTGGTTTAGTACCGGATTTGGCGACCAACGAATTGCTTTTACCACTGGATGATATTCTAACAGGGGAAAATGGCTTTACACAAGAAGAATTGGATGATATCTACCCAGGATTTATGGAAAGCTCTGTGTACAATGAGCAAACTTATGCTATGCCTTTTTCAAAGTCAACGCGTGTCATGTACTACAACCAAGATTTATTGGATGAATATGGGGTAGAAGTGCCGACTACTTGGGAAGACGTAAAAGCTTTAGGTGAAAAAATGGTTGCTGCTGGAGATGACAGTATTGCCATGGGACTTGAAAATGCCTTTGAGATGGAATACGAAACGATGGCTCGTCAAAATGATTCAACGTTCATTGATGGTGAAACATTAGAAGTAGACATTGATTCTCCTGAAAGTGTTGAAACTCTTGAATTTTTAATGGGATTGATTGACGAAGGCCACGCACGTACAGCTGGTGAAGATGGTTTCTTCTCAGGTCCATTTGCTCGTGGGGAAAGTGCTTTGTATATTGGATCTAGTGCTGGATTAGCACATGTTGGACCTGTAGCTGAAGAAAATGGAATCAACTGGAGCACGGCTGAACTGCCAACTTACAATGATACTCCTTTAACCATTTTTGCGGGTAATGATTTAGGTGTCTTTTCTTCTGCTACTGAAGAAGAACAAGAAGCTGCAGTTGCGTTCCTAAGCTTCTTATTAGAACCTGAAAATACAGCTTTCTGGTCTATGGAAACAGGTTATGTCCCGATTAGTAAAGCTGCTTTAGAAGTTCCAGAATACAAAACCTATTTAGAAGAAAACCCAACAGCAGAAGCAGCAACTCTTGAATTAGACTATGGAATCTCTGCACCTTCATTTGTTGGATATGGCGAATACCGTAATGAGTTATTGAACACGATGGATGATGTTTTAGTAAATGATGTAGATGAACAAGAAGCGTTAACGGAACTGAATAAGAAGGCAGAAGAAATTATTTCAACTAATAATAACTAAAAAGGAGACTTAAACATGACACAGTATCGTTTTTGGAGTGGTTTACACACCATTGGCGGCAATATCATGGAAGTCCAAACAGCCCAAGCCAGAGTCATATGCGACTTTGGCTTGAGTGTTGGTGGGGATACTGAACAGATTGATGAAACATTATCTGAACTGGAATTTCTCCTTGTGACTAACCAATTGCCTTCAATACCTTACCTCTATGAGACTGAATCGTTCAAAAAAATAAAATTGGCATCTGTCAATGAATCAACTTTGAAGACAACTCTATTTATTTCTCATTTGCATTTGGACCATATGGGGGGATTGCAGTATTTACCAGAAGGAACTGTGGTTTACCTATCTGAAGATGCATACCGTTTGTACTATGTGTTAATTAAAGTCGGTGAAGAAAACCCTAGCAAAGCAGATATACGACTGTTTGATTTTGATACAGCAGTTCAAGTTGGCGATATTACGGTTACACCTAAATGGAGCGATCACGATTCAGTCGGTTGCAGTGCATTTTTTATTGAAACTCAAGAATTAAAATTGATTCACTCTGGAGATGTTCGTCTAAATGGAGAGCATCCTGAACGCATCATCGAATGGGCAAATGAAGCAAAGGCATGGAAACCGGATGTGCTTCTTTTGGAAGGAACCTCTTTTAGCTTTGATGGTGAAAAAAAGCAAGCAACAGAAGAACCTGTTTCTGAAAAGGAACTGCTTCAAAAGTGGGGAGAATTGTTGCAAGATGATCCTGATTCAATTATTTTATATAATCCTTATATTCGGAATATCGAGCGTATAAAAGCTATTGCTGAAGAAACTGAATTGTATGGACGTAAAATGGTTTTTGAATCGGCATATGCAGAAGTACTGCATGCATTTTATCCCGAAAAAAAATGGCGGATTCTAGAAAGCACTCAAATGGATATAAAGGAATATGTAGAAGAAGTGTTGACTTTACAGGAATTGATTCAACATCCATCACACTATGTTTTACAAAATAGTTATAAAAATAAAGAGACTGTGACTTATTTTAATAACGGCATTTATGTCCATAGTAACGGGGAACCTCTAGGAGATTATGATGCACGTTATGCAGAATTACTGTATTTTTTAGAAATTCATCAATTTTCTTTTGTTCAAATGGGGACGAGCGGTCATGCGACAAAAGAAGATTTACTTACGATTGCTGAAAATGTTGGCGCAAAACAAACGATTCCGTGGCATAGTTTTAAACCAGAAGTCTTCCAACAGAGATTAATTGAAAAAGGATTGGACAGTTTTGTTCCAGAAGTAAACAAGAACTACTTGGCGAAACAAAAGACTGAAATAGGTGTGATAGAGTAAAGTGTGTTTGAAAAGATTCGCATCGTTACCAGGTTAATTAACCTATAGAGTAGATTGATTAACCAATTGCGTCACATTTTTTGTAGAAAAGTATATTATCATTCATAGTAAAAAAGGAGTGAGATTATGATCTCACTCCTTTTTTACTATGATTTTTCAATTACTATAACCATTGTTTATTAATATTGATATAAATAGATTTGACGACTTGTACCATTACGATATAGGATAGGACAATTAGTATCATCCATTTCCAGTAAGTCGTTGGCAGTGTTACAAAGTCAAAAAATGTTCCAAATGTACTGCCTGGAATAAACACTGCAGCTGCTACAACAGCAAATGTTGAGATGGTTACACTCATACTAGCTCTACTTTGGATAAATGGAATTTTTTTCGTTCTGATAATATGCACGACAACGGTTTGAGTGATTAAACCAATCACAAACCAACCAGTATGGAATAGTGCAGCATCTTGGACGGTATTGGCTTGAAATACAAACCACATTAAGATAAAGGTTAGAATATCAAAAATAGAACTGATTGGTCCAATACTAAACGTAAACTTTAATAAATCTGAGGTTCCCCATTTAGATGGTTTCATTAAGTCTTCAGAGTCCATTTTATCCCAAGGAATCGTTAATTGAGCAACATCATAAATAAGATTTTGTACTAAAAGTTGAATTGAAAGCATAGGCAAGAATGGTAAAAAAGCACTTGCAACTAAGACACTAAATACATTTCCAAAGTTTGAACTGATTGTCATCTTGATGTATTTCATCATGTTTCCAAAAACAGTCCGACCTTCTAAAACGCCATCTTCTAAAACTGTCAAACTTTTTTCCAAAAGAATAATTGAACTGGCTTCTTTAGTAATATCAGCTGCAGTATCAACGGAGATACCTACATCAGCTATTCTCAATGCTGGAGCATCATTGATTCCGTCGCCCATAAATCCAACAGTGTGTCCTTTTTGTTGCAACAGCTCAATGATCCGAGCTTTTTGAGTGGGGTTTAATTTAGCAAAAAGATTCACTTCTTCTGTAGCGTCCATCAGTTCAGTATCTGTCATGGATTCAAGTTCTGTTCCAAGGATTGCTCGATCGACTTGGATTCCGACATCTTTGCAGATTTTTTGAGCAACGATCTCATTATCGCCTGTCAATACTTTTACATTCACACCATGTTCATGAAGCGATTTAATAGCTGTGATAGAGGATTGTTTTGGCGGATCTAAGAACCCCATGAAACCAACAAGGACCATATCAGATTCGTCTTTAATGGAATAGACAGCTGAATCATGAACGTTTTGTTTATACGCAACACCAAGGGCACGCATGCCTTCTTTATTCATCTTGATGCTAACTTCTTCCATCTTTTTTTGTAGCTCAAGAGTTAATGGAATGATTTCGTTATTTAATTCTACATATTGACAAACTTTCAGCATTTCTTCAACGGCACCTTTTGTGATCATTAATTGCTGATTACCGGCTTTAACAGCAACAGTTAGGCGTCGTCTTGAAAAATCAAAAGGGATTTCATCGATTTTCTCGATTTTTTCTAATTCATTTTCTTCACGATTCTCATTGAAGTACTCAATCACAGCATGATCCATCACATTTTTCCAACCGGTTTGGTAATTGGAATTCATATACGCTAATTCTAAAACACGATTACTTTCTTCACCAACTGGGTTAACATGTTGCACTAAAACAACTTTGTCTTCCGTTATGGTGCCTGTTTTATCAGTACATAAAACATCCATAGCGCCTAAGTTTTGAATGGCATTTAATTCTTTAACAATTACTTTTTTCTTAGACATCGTAATCGCACCTTTAGCAAGGTTGCTGGTAATAATCATTGGCAACATTTCTGGTGTCAGACCAACGGCTACGGCTATTGAGAAGAAGAATGCTTCGCTCCAATCTCCTTTTGAGATTCCATTGATCAAAAAAACAATAGGGACCATAACCAACATAAATCTGATCAATAATTTACTTACATTTTTTACTCCGCGGTCAAAACTCGTTTCGCCTCTAGACTTAGAAGATTGAGCAGCGATATCGCCAAAGAGAGTATCTTCACCAGTTTTAACAACAACAACTTTACCTTGGCCGCTTAAAACATCGGTACCCATAAACAGTAAATTAGGAAAATCTAAAGCGGTCAACTGTGAATCTTCTATTTCTGTTTTCAAAGAAGCAAGTTTTTCGATGGGCATGGATTCGCCAGTCATTGAAGATTGATTAACAAATAAATCCTTTGCCCAGAACAAACGAGAGTCTGCTGGAATCAAATCTCCAGTTGAAAGAGTGACAATATCACCAGGAACCACTTCATCGATTGGAATTTCTTTTGTTACGCCATCTCTAGTCACAGCGCAAGTCGTTTCAATCAGTTCTTTCAAAGCTAAACTAGCTTTTTGAGAACGGTATTCTTGAATGAAATGAAGACCAGCACTAAACAAAATCATCATGGCCATCACAATACTGGCTTCAAAATCTTTAGTGGCAGATGAAACGACTAATAAAAGAGTCAAAACATAAATAAAAGGATCTTTAAATGCTTGAAACACTAATTGATACCAAGAAACAGGCTTTTGGGCTGCTACTTCATTTAGCCCAAATTCTTCTAAACGTTTTTTCGCTTCTTGATTGCTTAATCCTGACGCATTTGACTTCAGCTGTTTTAAAACAGCTTCTTCTTTGAGGTAACCTAATTCCTTCAATTGGTTATTTTTAGATTTTTTTTCTGTATAAATAGAATTCTTTTTGTTTGTCATTATTATTTCCTCCCTTGTCTTACCAAAAGAAATAAGGTTTACTGCACGAGTTTCCTAACCAAGAAGAGGTTCATAGCAGGCTTACTTATTCCTTCTTTCATTCTCCAAAAATCATCACCTGGACTATCATTACTAGAACTTTTTTCCATACCACTCACCTCACTTTTTTTGATCAAACCATTCACTATATGAAATGATAAGACAAAGCTTCAAAATTAGGATTAAAACCTTTTTGTAAAGACAACAACAAAAAAAGCATATACTCTATTCAACGATAGAGTATATGCTTGAATGTCCATTCCAAATAAACGATTCCATATTTAGCTAAATTTTTTTTCATATCAAAAAAACTTTAACCATCTCCATCGTTGAGTTTTAGCACTATATGGCGTAGATTGTCCATCAGCTACATTAAAAATAACCTTAATTCGATTATTCCTGTTGACCCATTGGTGTCTCTCGACGTTTTTGGGCAGCAGCGTGTGTCCATATAGGAGCCTCACCTAACAGAAGTCTTATTCATTTCATATTCTATGCTAGCTCAAAGATTTTTAGAAGTCAAGTTACTCTATTATTTTGATAAGGATACTTAGGAGAATTATTTTATTTGTTAATATTACAAAGATACTTAAAAGTTGAAGAGTAGAATTAGGGTTTTATATAACAATAAAAAAAGACCAAAGAAATTTCCGAATTGGAAATTTCTTTGGTCTTTCTCGTTTTCAACTAATTAATTTTTAACACTAGCGCGACTTAAGTCAAACTCTACACCAACTGAATTGAAAATGATTCCTTCAACAGCAGGGTTACGAAGTTGTGTTTCTGCTTCTTGGTACAAAGGAATGAAAGCAAAATCGTCAGTTATGACTTTATGAGCTTGTTGGAGATCTTCCCAACGTTTTTCATCATCATTTGCATTTGTTGTTTTCGCTTGGTCGATCAAAGCATCATAATCGCTATTTGCATATCCACCTTCGTTATAAGGAGAATCGCTGTATAGCAGGTCCATAAAGTTAATGGCATCCGCAAAGTCAGCACCCCATCCAGTAAGCAAGATATCAAAATCACGAGTATCAGCTAATGCAAGACGGTTCTTCTTAGGTACATTACGTAACTCAACAGAGATACCAGGTAAATTATTTTGAATTTGGCCTTGGATGTATTGACTGATTTGCTTGCTCTTTTCATCATCGTCTCCAACAAAAGATAGAGAGATACTATCTACGCCTAATTCAGATTTAGCTTCTTCCCATAGCTCTTGAGCACGCTCTGTATCATAAGATAAGAAAGTTCCTGCTTCTTCAGTAAAATCTTCACCAGTAGCTGGATCAGTTACAAAATCAGCTGGCAAAAATCCTCCGATTTCAGTTGAACCATCTGCTAAAACAGTATTCACTAAATCATCTGTATTGATAACCAGTCCTAAAGCTTCTCTTAATTTTTCGTTTTGCAAGTATTCATTATCCCAATTGAATTCCAAATAAGAGGTTCTAGCTTTCTTTTGAACGACAACATTTTCGTCTTCAGCGAATTGCTTAACGATCTCTCCGGTTAATTGAGCGTTATCTACTTGTCCACCTTCAAATAAATTAACAGCAGTACTAGTTTCTTTTACAACTTGAACATTCACAGCGTCTAACGTCACTTCATCAGCTGCATAGTAATCATCATTTTTTACTAAGTCCCAAGTTAGTCCCGTGCCATCCCAATTTTCTAATGTAAATGGTCCATTAGCGAGTAATGCTTCACTAGAAGTTCCGTAGTTATCGCCTTGTTCTTCAACAAAGGCTTCATTTTGAGGGAAGAAAGCCGTAAAGGCTAATAGGAATTCGAAGTAAGGTGTTGGTTGCGTTAAGTTAAACGTAATTTCATGATCGCCATTAGCCGTAACGCCTAGTTCACTGACGTCTGTTTCTCCAGCCATAATTTCAGGTGCGTTAACAATCGTTTCTGCTAGATAACTATAAGAAGCTCCAGTATCAGGATTGACTAATTTTTGCATAGCGTACACGAAATCATTTGCTGTAACAGGATCGCCGTTAGACCAAACAGCATCGTCACGAAGTGTATACGTATACGTAAGTCCATCTTCTGAGATTACGCCTTCGTCAGCTGCAATAGCGGGTACAGGATTTCCTTCTTCGTCAATACGTAATAATCCTTCAATAACATGTCCCAAATAATTGGAACTATTGATATCAGTAATTAAAGCCGTATCCATGGTAGATAACTCTGTAGGGGCAGTATAATTAACGACTTGTTCCCCAGAGGTAGAGCCTGCAGAATCACCGCTCGTTGAATTTGAACCTTCGTTCCCACCACACGCTGTTAATAAAAATGCGGTACTCATGGTAGCTGCTAATTTATATGTTTTTCTCACTATAAACACTCCTTAATCTAATTTGATTAACCTTATTTTAATATAATAACACGTTTATACAAAAAAATGTGTGATTTAATCTAAAATTCACGCAATTCTGAATAAAAACAAGAATATAATACGATTAAAGAGTGTTGTTTATTTTTTTTTTGTCAAAAAAAGAACCTTCTTACAATTTATCGCAAATCAACGATAAGTTATAAAGAAGGCTTCAATTTTAAGATAAAGCTTGTTACTGACTAAGTTTTTTTGATGAATTGGTCTTTACAGTGTGGGCATTTGATACTAATTTTTCCTTTGTTTCTGGGTACGCGCAATTTTTTATGACAGTTGGGACAAGAGTAATACTTGTAAACTTTTCGTTGCAGAAATTTATTCCGCTTTTGGTTCCAACTCCTAGTAAATTGACGAGTGGATGCTAAAAATTTTTGGTTTTCCTGATACCGTTTTGTCCGATTGCGGGAAAAAGTTCGATAGTAACCAAGAATAATAGCTGCCCAGCCGAGTAAGCCAATGATTGACCAATTGAATAAGTTAGCTAAGACAACAACAGCCAGTCCCCCATAAAGCAAATAGGTTGAAAGTTTATCTACCCCATATCTCCCAATCATAAATTTTTGAATGTAAGTTTTAAATTTTCTCATTTAATAGTGTCTCCTCTTTCTCTTTGTTCCATAAGATTAGCATTAAATAGTGTAACATGTTGACCAGCATTCAGCGACAGTCTTTAGTCTGAGTTGATAAAAAATAGAGTTGCCAAAGGATCAAAAACGATAATATACTTTAAGAAATTATTAGTTTGTTGCTCTATTCATGTATGGGTTCATCAGGCTTTACATTAAGTATTAAAACGCTTACGATTTATATGAGGTTGGTTTTACAAAAAAGGGGGATACCATGAAAAAAGTGAGCTGTTTGTTAATCGTATTAGTAGTAAGCGGGTGTGCAAAGTCAATTGTTGAGAAGCCTAATGAAGATACTTCAGAACAGGTTTCATCAAGCGAGTCATCGGTACAAGTGGAACATCAAACTAGTGAAGAAAAAAGAGTTTCATTTGTGGGAGTAGGAGATAACCTGATTCATAATGTGATATTTGAAGAAGCGCAATTAGAAGACGAGACGTTTGATTTTAAACCTATGTTTGAAAATGTAGCTGAGGATATTGAAGCAGCAGACTTAGCTTTTATTAATCAGGAAACTTTGATTGGTGGAGATGATTTTGGTTTCTCAGGTTATCCAGCCTTTAATACACCTAGCGATATGGCAGACAATTTAAATACTTTAGGGTTTGATTTAGTAAATGGAGCATCCAATCATTCATTGGACAAAGGCAAGCAAGGTGTCATAAATACTTTAGAAATATGGGATAAGCAAGAAAATATGATCTTTACTGGAGTGTTTGATTCACAAGAAGAACGGGATGCGATACCAGTTATTGAGCGTGATGGAGTAACGTTTTCCTTTTTAGCTTATACATACGGAACTAATGGAATTGAGCCTGATGTTTCGTATCGTTTAAATTACTTTGATGAAGCGTTAATTACTCAAGATATTGAACGGGCAAAGCAAATTAGCGATTTCGTTATTGTCTCTGCTCATTGGGGCGATGAACACATGCTTGAACCGAATGAGTTTCAAAAAAAATATGCCCAATTGTTTGCGGATTTAGAAGTAGATGCAGTAATTGGAACTCATCCTCATGTGATTCAACCAATTGATTGGGTAGAAGGTAAAAACGGGAACCAGACATTAGTCGTTTACTCATTGGGTAATTTTCTCTCTGCGATGTCTACGGGAACTGAAAATAATATGTTAGGAGGAATGATTTCCTTTGATTTTGTAATGACTGAAGAAGAGAAAAGCCTTGAAAATGTGAAATGGGATGCGACAGTGATGCATTATACAGGCAATAAAAGCGATAATAAGGATTCAAGAAAGGCGTTTAGAATTTACCAGCTGGATGATTATACCGAAGAAATTGCCAGTCAACATACCCTTAACAGCTCTCAAGGAAATCAAATTTCTAAAGAGTCTTTACAGCAGACAACCGAAACAGTTATTGATGCTGAATTTCTAAAATAGAAGGAACAAAAAAGTACGGTCACCATTAGTTAAAAGTTGTTTCAATTGGAGGGCTAAAAATGAGTTTAGTAGAAGTAAAAGGGTTAACTAAACGATTTGGGAAATTTACTGCTTTAAAAAACGTCGATCTCTCTGTAAATGAAGGTGAAATTTACGGATTTATTGGTCCCAATGGTGCCGGGAAATCCACAACTATTCGTGTTTTACTTGGGATGTTGAAACCAAGTGAAGGACAAGTAACGATTTTTGGGCAAGACGCTTGGAAAGATGCTGTAGAAATTCATAAACGGGTTGCATATGTTTCAGGTGAGGCTAAACTATGGCCCAATTTAACTGGCGGTGAAGTAATTGATTTATTCATAGCCATGCGCGGCAATGGAAATCAAAACCGGCGTGATGAATTGATTCAACTGTTTAAACTGGATCCGTCAAAAAAATGCCGCACTTATTCGAAAGGGAATCGACAAAAAATAGCCTTAATCGCTGCATTTGCTTCTGAGGCAGACTTGTATATTCTTGATGAACCAACTGCGGGTTTGGATCCATTGATGGAGCGTATTTTTCAAGAACTTATTTTAGAGATGAAACAACAAGGTAAGAGTGTATTGTTGTCGAGTCATATTCTTTCTGAAGTTGAAAAGCTGTGTGATCGGGTAGCCATTATTCGCGAAGGTGAAATTATTGAAACAGGAACATTAGCTGAGATGCGCCATTTGACACGAACAAAATTAACTGTTGAGACAAGTGAACCTTTGATAGATTTGCTCGAGCTAAAAGGTGTACATGATGTTGTCCAGACAAATACGGGATGGGTATTCCAGGTAGACAGCGAAGAACTCGCGAAAGTTATTCGCCATATCAGTCAATTTGGTATTTTGAAACTTGAAAGTGCTCCTCCGACTTTGGAAGATTTATTTATACGCCACTACAAAGGGGACAGTCAGGAACAAAGTGGCTTAAAAGGGGGTGTCTAGCGATGGTTGGTCAGCATTTTAAAGGAACTGGTCAGATCATACGACTGCTTTTCCAACAAAATGGAGTAAAAATTGTTTTATGGTTAAGTGGTTTGATTGGTGTTTCAATCGCTACAGTAACTGCCTATACAACTATTTATACCGGTCAAAAAGAGATCATAGAATTTGGTTTGACAATGCAAAATCCAGCTATGATAGCCATGCTAGGATCGCTTTATGAAGTGGATACCTTTAATTTAGGGGCTGTTTTTGCAAGTGAAATGTTATTATTTTCAGCTATTGCAGCCAGCGTTATGAATATATTATTGGTCAGTTCTAGTACGAGGATGGATGAAGAAGAAGGCCGATTGGAAATGATTCTAGCATTACCTGTGGGACGGCTAGCATATTTAGCTGCAACAATTAGTATGATGGTTATCGTAAATAGTCTATTGTTTATGATTTTGTCGCTAGGTCTAGGGTTATTTAACCACGAAGCGTTTAGTGTAGAATCTGCTTTGCTATATGGGGGTATCCTTGCAAGCACAGGGCTATTTTTTGCAAGCGTGACCGCCGTTACAGCACAATTAGCTGAAACATCTAGAGGTGCTACAGGAATTTCTTTTGCGGTACTAATAACTGCCTACATCATAAGAGCTGTTGGAGATGTTAACAATGAGATGCTGTCACTCGTTTCCCCATTAGGTTGGACTGTTCGAACAGCGGTATTTGTCGACAATGACTGGTGGCCAGTTAGTGCATTAATTAGTGGGATGGCTATTTTATTAGTGAGTGCCTTTTATTTGAACCAGCAAAGGGACATTAATGCTGGATTATTACCTGAGCGTAAAGGAAAAGTTTACGCTTCGAATGTGTTAAAGAGCCGATTCGGCTTAACTTGGCGATTGGAAAAAGGAACGATTATTTCATGGGCCATTGGTGTTTTTCTAATGAGTGCTGCTTTCGGTTCTATTTTAGGCGATTTAGAAGCTTATTTCTCGGACTTTGAATTGGTTCAAGTCATCTTAGGCGATGACTTAAGTGATTCTATGACTGAACAGTTTATTACATTGTTGGTGGGTATTATGTCTGTTTTTGCTGCTGTTCCAGCGGTATCGGTCTTATTAAAACTGAAAAAGGAAGAACGATTGGGGCGAACGGAAAACTTATATAGTCGATCTGTTTCTCGAAATAAAGTGATGGGAAGTTATTATACTATAGCATTTTTAACGGCTGTACTGATGCAATTGCTGATTGGATTAGGGTTGTATGCTTCGGCAAGTCAAATTATAAAAACAACTATTGGCGTAGGAACAGTTATCGCATCTGGGCTAGTCTATATTCCGGCAATTCTGGTGGTTTTAGGATTAACAACAGTACTTGTAGGAGTATTTCCTAAGAGAACAGGCTTGATTTGGATCTATGTAACTTTTGCTATTTTGGTCATCTACCTTGGCAATTTACTCGAATTTCCAGAGTGGGTAAATAATATCTCTGCCTTCCATCACATACCTCAACTGCCAAATGAAGAAATTGCTTGGTCCCCTCTTATTACGTTAAGTCTAGTAGGGGTTGGTCTTACTATCATAGGGTTTTTAGGCTACAACAAAAGGGATATCTAAGGATGATAAGTTAGTCGCTTTTAATAAAGGTTGAAAAGGTCATTTACTTTAATAAAGGTTGATTTATAGCTGTAGAATTCGTGTGCTTTTTAAGTAATAGGAGCTTGATAAAATACGATAAATGATATAACGTTAAGTCATAACTAGGTAAGAACTTGATTAAGAGTAACGTGAAGGTTCTTTTTAAAATAGAGAATGCACGATTTAATCAGCGGAAATATTATTTGAAATGAGGACGGAATTTTTATGGAAATAACAGAAACAGAGATGCGTGATTATATTTTGGAAAAAATTATTCGCCATGAATTTCCAACAAATAAAAAGTTGCCAAGTGAAAATGAATTAGCAGATTATTTTGGGACGACTCGTAACAGAATTAGAAAAGTTTACCAAATGTTGGAAGCTATGGGCTATATCACTTCAAAACAAGGAATCGGTCATTTTCCACGTGAAAAAGGCCCCACTATCGAACTTGCATTGCGAGGAGATATCAGCTTTTCAGAAAAGATGAAACAGCAAGGTATAGCGTATCAATCGATCAATATCCATTGTCTTCCGATTCAATTGAACGAAAGTGACGATCGTCAGCAGCTGTTTTCTAATGAAGGCCAAGTGTATGAAATTTGTCGGTTGCGCATCGTTCATGGTAAACCAGCAGCATTGCACTACTCTTATGTGTCTACTGAGACATTCCCGAATATTGCAGAAGATGGGAAAAAAATTACTTCAATATTCAATTATTATTTTAAAAAGGGGTTCTCGAATTTTACAAGTAGCGGTTCTGAGTTAAGTATTTCATTTCCGCAATTAGAGGAACAAAGATTGCTCAAATGCGGAGAATTAGTACCCTTATTAATAATGAAAAGTGATTGTCGAGATAAAAAAACTGACAAACTCCTTGAAATAACTAAAATTATTTATCGGAGTGATTTGTTTAAATATAAAATTGAAATAGATTAAAGAAACCGCTTGACTGCGACAAACAGTCAAGCGGTTTTTTTGTTGTGCTTTTATAGGAGTAGAAGGACGTGAACTATTGGGTAGCTTAGTAGATAGAAAAGGTTCAATGATGAAGCAGGAGTTAACAATAAAAGTCTTAATTTAACAAACGATAACAATACTTTACAAACCTTTACGCAAATTTCATAGTATCCCACTTGGCGACAAGTTAGACTAAATTTCGAAGGGGGCGTTCCACATGAATAGAAAAAGAAGGACACGCATTTTAATCGATTTTGGAAAAGAAGAGTCACTCAAGTTAGCTGAAATAATTGAAAATAATTATCCCATTGAAATGATTTCTGAACCAAGCGAGGCATTGACTATGATCAAGGTGAGAGAGTCAGCCAAAAATTCACTCTTTTATTTAGGCGAAGTGCTAATTACAGAAACAAAAGTACGCATTGAAGGTAAAGTTGGAATCGGTATTGTAAAAGGCCATGAAACAAAATTTTCCAGAGCGTTAGCAATCATCGATGCGGCATACAGTGCTGAATTGCCAGAAACAGCTGAGTGGTTCAGAATCTTGAAAGATATAGAGACAACAGGTGAAGAAGCCGTTGGAGAGAAACAAAGACAACTAGCTCAAACAAAAGTAAATTTCGAAACAATGAATCAATAGGAGGATAACATGCAAAACAAAGTGAAGGATACGCAAAGAGTTTTCCGAAATATTTTGGATAGTTTATCTCGTCCAGGAAAAATCGTTGAATTGGGAACGACATTTGACTATCAGACAAGTCTTTTGGATGAAACAATGGATATCTTGATGACTTTATTAGACGGTGAAGTGACATTTCATTTAGTAGGTGAAGAACCAACAGCTATTGAAGAAATAAAAATTCGAACGTTAGCTACTTTCGTACCACTTATTGAAGCAGATTATATTATTCTGCCAGATGGAACAAATCAAGATTATTTGATTAATGTTTTTCAGCAAGCTAAGAAAGGGACTTTAATGGATCCCAATCGTAGTGCAACAGTAATTATCGAAACAGAAAACCTAACAACTAGTGAAAAATATACATTAAGTGGACCAGGCGTGAATGGTAGTCGTGAAGTAGCTATTCCCACTGCTGAGTTTTGGATTGAGGCACGTAATGAAGCAATAAGCGAGTTTCCTCTAGGTGTTGACTGTTTTATCATTGACCAATTTGGACAATGTATGGGTCTGCCACGAACAACAAAAATGAGAGAGGTGCGCTAAATGGGTTATGTAGCAGTAAAAGGTGGACAAAAAGCCATTGAACGTTCCAATCTAGCATTGGATTACGACCGAATCAAAGATGGAAGAGTTTTAGATGTTGCTGATATCTTGGCAGGAATGCGACCTTTAGTCGATCAAGTCATGTCAGAAAGCAGTCTTTATGACGAAGAGCTGGCTGCATTGGCCATAAAACAAGCAAGTGGGAGTATGGAGGAAGCTGTATTTTTAATGCGTGCCCACCGTTCAACTTTAGCAAGACTTTATTACACAAATACGACCAGCACAAAATCCATGTTCGTTGAACGACGCATTTCAGCTTCGTTTAAAGACATTCCAGGAGGGCAATTGCTAGGAAGTGCTAGTGATTTCAAGCAACGCTTCTTAGATTTTGATTTGCTGAATGAAACCCAAGAGCAGGTGCGAGAGACAGCTGAAAACTTCGAAAAAAAAGAATTTGATGCTCCAGTGATGAATTTACGGCAGCTTCCGAAAGTCATAGATTATCTGGAAGAAGAAGGATTGTATACTTCGCAACCACTAAACGACCGTGAACCTGATGATATTACCAAAAGCAGTATTCAATTCCCTACATCACGCAGCCAACGTCTACAATCTTTGACTCGTGGCCAAACAGGGGCAGTTACCTCTTTAGGATATGCAGGAATTCGTGGTTACGGAGTAGCGTCACACCCAAATATCGGAGAATTACGGGTTGGCGAATTGCCTCTCCATGTTTCTGATGCCCGTCATCCTGATGAAGAGGACCAAGCTTATTATATCGGTTCAATTATTACGACTGAAGTGGAATCTTTTCTTCCTATTGATGTCACAGATAAAGATGGCAAAACGACGCAAAGTTTTGCGGTAGGCTATGGCCTGACATTCGGTCAAAATGAAACAAAAACAATTGCAATGAGTGTTCTGGACTATTCGTTGGAGCATCCAGTAGATGGCTACCCAACTTCCGATGAAGAATTTGTGCTACTGCATGTGGATTCTGTCGAATCAACTGGGTTCATCTCACATCTGAAGTTGCCGCATTACGTTACCTTCCAATCATTGCTGGATGGAATCCGAGAAATTAAAAAAGGAGGAACAGCAGAATGAATTACCAAGGAAATTATGCTTTCCTCGATGAAAATTCAAAAAAAGAAATCCGTCGAACGATCTTGAAAGCTGTTGCTATTCCAGGTTATCAAGTGCCGTTTGCTTCTCGTGAGTTGCCAATTGCACGTGGTTGGGGAACAGGTGGGCTGCAAGTTAGTCTGTCGCTAGTTGGGGAAGAGGACGTTGTGAAAGTTATTGACCAAGGATCTGACGAAAGTGTCAATGCGGTCAACATTAAGAAGATGATTACGGATACAACTGGTGTGGATACAACAATCCATACGATTGAATCAACTATTATCCAATCTCGCCACCGAATCCCTGAAGTACCTCTTACAGAAGAACAAATTTTAGTACTACAAGTTCCGCTTCCTGAACCACTGAGATTGATTGAGCCATCTGAGCGGAAGACGAAAGAAATGCACGCGTATGGAGAATACAGTGTTTCCTGGTTACACATCTTTGAACAAATTGTTCGTTATGGTAAAGCGTCAATGCAATCGGATTATCCGGTTATCGTCAATGGTCATTATCTTATGGCGCCAAGTCCAATCCCGCGTTTCGATAATCCTAAAATGAATCAGAATGAGGGACTTATTCTACTGGGAGCAGGTCGTGAGAAGAAAATCTACGCCGTTCCGCCTTATACAGATGTCGTTTCAATCGACTTCGAAGATTACCCATTTGAAACGGAAAGTTTCTCTGGAGCCGCATGTCGGATGACTGGTTTGACAGATGTTTTCCTTGATGAATTACAGGATGAAAAAACTGGAGAAAGCTATTATTTGACCAATGATCAGTCTTACATGTTGGAAGTCTTAAATGAACAACAAAACACAGTCACAGGAGGGGGCACACATGAATAATGAAGCGCCAGTGTTATCCGTTCGCAACATGAACAAACAGTTCGGTAAAGGCTGCATGACTTGTCAAGGACACCCTGAAAATCTTGAAATGAACTATTGTCCAAGTTGCGGGACCGTCTACGCTTGTCGAGATATTTCTTTTGATCTTTATAAAGGTGAAATCATCGGCATCGTTGGCGAAAGTGGATCTGGAAAATCAACATTGATGAAGTCGCTCCATTTTGATATGGACGTAACAAGTGGAGAATATCTATTGGCTGATTATAAAGAAGGCGCACAAAATGTCTTCGAAGTATCTTTACAACACCAAAAATGGATTCGCAATATGTTGCTGGGAATGGTCTATCAGAATCCGATTCTAGGGTTGCGGATGGAATTTTCTTCCATTGCCAATATTGCTGAAAAAATGATTGCCGCAGACCACAGGAATGTTGAAGCCATGTTTGATAGAGGACATGAGTTGCTCAATAAAGTAAATATTCCAACATTTCGTTCTAAAGAAGCCCCAGAAAATTTTTCGGGTGGTATGCAACAAAGAGTTCAAATTGCTAAAGCACTTTCGAACAATCCGCCAGTATTGTTGTTAGATGAAGTGACGACGGGTCTCGATTTGAGTGTGCAAGCGGATGTCTTAGACTTGATCAAGACCATTCAGCGAGAGCTGCAAATTAGTATGATTGTCGTTTCGCATGATTTATCCGTTATACGCATGCTTTCTGATAGGACCATCGTGATGTACAATGGTGAAATTATTGAAGAAGGGCTGACAGATCAGATCTTGGAAGACCCACAGCATGCCTATACGCAACAACTCGTCTATTCATTAATTTAGATAGTCAAAAAAGTGTAGTGGAGTTGAATACCAATTAAAACTAGCAGGGGGAAAGTCATGTTCATTATCATAAATGGAGTAATCGTATTAGAGGAGTCATTATTGGAAGACGCTGCAATCGTGGTTGAAGGAGATACCATCAAAAAAATCATGTCTATGGATGAAGTAGAGAGTTATGGTCCGGAATATCATATTCTGGATGCAGATGGAGGCTTTATTGCACCAGGGTTCGTGGACATTCATTCTGATTATATTGAGACGATCGTCTCGCCTCGTCCGACTGCGATGATGGATTTCGACATGGGGTTGCGCGAAAGCGAACGGATTCTAATTACACATGGAGTAACAACGATGTTCCATTCGCTTTCTTTATATAAAGGAGAAGATTTTGGAGCGAAACTCATTCGCCAACCCAAACACGCGAACCGTTTAATCGAAGCAATCAATGATACACATAGTAAAGATCATCTTATCCGTCATCGTGTCCATGCTCGTTTTGAAATTGATAATTTTGAAATGGTAGAACAAGTGAAAGAGCATATTAAAAATGGCAAGATTCACCTCATTTCTTTCATGGATCATACCCCTGGCCAAGGGCAGTATCGCAATTTAGAAATATTCAAAAAAACAATTGCTGGCTATCAAGATATGACGGATGCAGAAGCAGAAACCATCATTGTGAAACATCAGGGCAAAGAAAAGATTGCTTTTGATAAAATAGCTGAGATTGCTGAGGTAGCCGTAATAAATGGTATAGCAGTTGCTTCTCACGATGATGATTCAATCGGAAAGTTGGATATCGTCCAACGACTAGGTACAACAATCAGTGAATTTCCAACTACATTGGAAGTGGCAGTTGCCGCTCACAATGCAGGCTTATGGACCCTCGCTGGTGCACCAAATATTTTATTAGGCGGTTCGCATACAGGAAACCTCAGTGCTGCAGAAGGTATCCAACAAGGATATATTTCGATTCTATGCAGCGACTACTACCCATCAGCTTTGATTCATGCCATTTTTATCATGCACCAAAAATATGGCGTCAACCTAGTGGATATGTTTCGCATGTTGACCATTAATCCAGCAAAAGCTGTGAAGTTGGATCATGAGATTGGCTCTATCAAAGAAGGTAAAAAAGCTGATTTATTACTGATTAAAGTAAAAGATGACTATCCCGCTATTAAATCCGTTATGGTTGATGGGAAAATCATCTACAGAACAGAGTATCGCCAATGATTACCAACAAAAAAAGATTGACCCAAGAACCAACAATTGATCCTACAGCAAAAATGAAAAATGTTACATTTGGCATCTTTAATGAAATTGGAGAGCTAAATTCCATCGAAAATAGTCATTTCGACGACTATTCTTATACTGGTCAGTTTTGTTTCGTTCAAAATGCTCAAATTGGAAAGTTTGCGAATATTGCTGCAGCTGTCCGTATTGGACCAACTGATCATCCTTATGAACGTGCTTCATTGCATCACTTTACTTACCGGCCTGAAATGTATGGTTTTGCAGAAAGTGCTGAACAATCTTTTTTAGAACGCCGAGCTGACCGTATTACGACAATTGGACATGACACTTGGATCGGTCACGGCACGATCATTATGCCAGAAGTTACGATTGGCAACGGGGCAATCATTGGAGCTGGAGCGATTGTAACAAAAGACATTCCTCCTTATGCAATTGCTGTTGGCGTTCCTGCAAAAGTGGTGAAATACCGTTTTGAACCAGAAATAATCAACGCACTTGAACATATTCAGTGGTGGGATTGGACACCGGAAGCGATCAAAGAACGGTTTGAGGATTTTAGAGAACCAATTGTAGATTTTGTGGAAAAATACAAAAAGTAGTTGAACAAAGATAAGAAGGAGGAAGACCATGACCAATAAAATCATTGAAATA
Source organism: Carnobacterium sp. 17-4 (assembly GCF_000195575.1). Lineage (NCBI taxonomy): Bacteria > Bacillati > Bacillota > Bacilli > Lactobacillales > Carnobacteriaceae > Carnobacterium > Carnobacterium sp. 17-4. The sequence continues at coordinate 514,906 of NC_015391.1, forward strand.
CACCAATTGGAGAAAACCTTTACGACACATCATCTAGATAAGACGATGACTGCTGTTGAAGGAATCTCTTTCAGCCTGGAAAAAGGAGGTTTTGTAGGAGTTGTCGGTAAGAGTGGAAGTGGTAAGTCAACTATCATCAAATGCATTTATAGAACGTATCTACCTCAAAACGGACAGATCTTTTATGATTCAGAATCTTTCGGGAAAATTGATTTAGCATCAGCGTCAGAACGTGAAATTATCCAATTGCGTAAAAATGAAATTGGCTATGTTTCTCAATTTTTAAGTGTTATGCCGCGAACGACTACATTGGAATTAGTCGAGCAGAGTCTCTTAGAAACAGGAGTGGACCAAGCGACAGCAACAAAACGTGCAAAAGAAGCACTGCAGCATTTTGATATCGCTGAAGAACTCTGGGACAGTTATCCAGTCACATTTTCTGGTGGTGAAAAATTACGGTTGAACATCGCTCGAGCAACAGTGAAAAATCCACGTTTACTGCTTTTGGATGAACCAACTGCCAGTCTTGATAACGAATCAAAGCAAAAAGTTCGTGAAGTTATCCAAAAATTGAAAAATGAAGGTACGACTATGATCGGTATTTTTCACGATTTAGAATTCATGGATGGTTTGTGTGATTACACTTACCACATGCAAGACCGGAGAATGGAGATGAACTAAATGAAAGCAGACTTACATGTTCATAGTGAATTTTCGGATGGTTATGACAGTATTGAAACAGTTTTAGATTTAGCGCAACAAAATGGCATTGAGATGATTAGTTTTGTTGATCATGATACAACGGCTACTTACCCTGCAGCGAAAGAAGCTGGAGAAAAGCGTGGAATAACCGTTGTTCCAGGTATTGAAATATCCTCTTATGATTTCAAACGTAGTCGAAAAGTGCATATTCTAGGGTATAACTATCGGTACCCCACGCATCATATCAATGAATTATGCAATGAATTATTAGAAAGAAGAAACAATCATTCTTGGCTACAATTAGAGACTCTTATTGACAATGGCTATGAGGTTCATACCAGCAAGCTGAAAAAATCAAAGGATGATTTTTCGACACTTTACAAGCAGCATATTATGGAATCATTGACTAATGAGGCATATGAATCAGCTGAATATAAAACACTCTACCAAAAGCTTTTTAAAAGAGACGGCATCTGTGCAGGAGATATTGAATATATTGATGCTATCTTGGCTGTCCGTGCGATCAAGGCAGATGGCGGATTCCCGGTTCTTGCGCACCCGGGACAACTTGATTCATATGATATTGTGCCTAAACTGGTTGAAAATGGCTTGGCAGGAATTGAAATTTATCATCCAGACCATACTGAAGAAGATCACAAAAAAGTGCGCGAAATAGCTAAAGAATTCAACTTGTTTTTGACCGGAGGATCCGATTACCATGGGAACTATTGGATTCCAATAACTGTCGGACAATGTTTAACACCAGAAAGAAGTCTTCTTCATTTAAAGTAAACTCCTTAACCTATTATTGACAAGAAGTTATACAAAAACTAACGGGTAATTTACATTCAAATGCTAAGTTTAACTATGTAAGAAAAAACAATAAAAATTTGGAGGCTATCATGAAAAACGTATTTTCAAAATTCGCAGTATTATCAATGAGTGCATTAGTATTAGCAGCATGTGGAAACAGTGGTTCAGCGACAACAGATTCAGGAACAGCATCAACTGAAGACTACTCAGACAAACTCACGATGGTATGGTACCCAAATGAATCAGGAAGCGATATGGAAAAATCCCGTGAAGTGATCGGCAATTACATTGAAGAAGCAACAGGCAAAGAAGTGGAGCATCAATTGACAACGGATTATGCTATTGCAATTGAAGCTATCGCAAGTGGACAAGCGAACTTAGCCTTTATGGGAGCTCAAGGTTACGTAGAAGCTAACGAAAAAAATGAAAATGTTCTTCCACTAGTTGTTCCATCTGGTGAATCTGGAACATTAGAAGATGCTATTTATTACAGCTGGATCAACGTTAAAAAAGGCAACGAAGATCAATACAGTGATGGCAATGGAGGCTATTCCATTGAAAACATTAAAGACAAACGTTTCTCATTTGTCTCAAATTCATCGACATCTGGATTTGTTGTGCCAACGTCGGGTATCGTTGAAGCTTTCCCAGATGAAAATCTGACACAAGAAGCTTTAATGGAAGGTGGAGAAGATAAGTTTTTCAGCGAAGTTCTATTTGGAGGATCTCACCAAGGTTCAGCTGTTAATTTAATAAGTGACCGCGCAGATGTTGCAGCATTCTGTGACACTTGTGTAGCGAATTATGTAGAACCGGTTGAAGGAGAACAAAATGAAGTTGGAACAACGTATGCAGTAAGAGAAGATGCAGCAGATCCATTTAGTGGATTAGCAGGCCAAAAATTTGTCTCAATTGCTGTTACACCTGTTTTGAACGCTCCAATGGTAATCAACAATGATGTAACTTCACCAGAAGATCAAGCTGCATTGAAAGAAATCTTCACAAGTGAAGAAATGAATAATGATTCCGGAATCTGGAAAGATCCAGAATCTGAAGATAGTGCTTTGTTTGAAAAAGAAGGAGACTCACAATTCATCCCTGCAGAAGATGCTTGGTTTGATCCAATCCGCGAATTATCAGAAAACTAAACAATGAAACAGAAAAGGAGTTAAAAAAATGACCTTGCTAGAATTGACTGATGTATCTAAAGAGTATGTAAAAGGCAAGAAAGCATTGTCTGACGTCGACTTCTCAGTTGAAAAGGGAGAATTTATTTCAATCATTGGGAAATCTGGCGCTGGGAAATCAACTCTCCTTCGCTGTATCAACCGTATGATTGAACCGTCCGATGGCATGATCAAGTTCGATGGTGTCGATACTGAAAAATTGAACAAAAAAAAATTGCGTGAATTAAGAAGACAAATAGGGATGATCTTTCAGCATTACAACTTAGTGAATCGATTAAGCGTTTTAGATAATACAAGTCATGGACGACTTGGTTATACTGGTACGTTAAAAGGAATGTTTGGCATTTTTACAAATGAAGACAAAGAAAAAGCCATAACCATCTTAGATAAACTGGGACTTGAAGATCAAATTCATCAGCGCTGTGATCAACTGTCCGGTGGGCAAAAACAGCGGGTCGGTATTGCTCGCGCCTTGATTCAAAATCCTAAAATGATCCTGTGTGATGAACCAATTGCTTCACTAGATCCAAGTTCTTCACGTGTTATCATGGAATATTTAAAAAATATCAATGAGACAATGGGAATCACCGTTATTTGTAATCTTCACCAAGTAGATGTTGCGATGGCTTATTCAAAACGGATCATCGGTATGAGTAATGGCGAAGTTGTCTTCGATGGAACACCGGATCAATTAACACATGAAAAAGTTCACGAGATTTACGGTAGTGAAGCAGGAGAACTTATCACAGACATATCTGTTTAAGAAAAGGAGGATTAGATGGAATTAACAACAAAAAGACCACAACCACGAGGATGGAAAACAACTATTACTTTCTTGATCCTTTTACTATTGGCTGTTGGTGCGACTATCCTGCTGGAATTCAATTATAGTGAAGCATTATTCGCCTTTCCCAATGCGGCAATGTGGATCATTCAAAATTTCTATCCAAATGCTGAGGCTTGGCTGAAGTTACCCAATATTGTAGAGAAATTAGTTGAGACTGTTTTGATGGCCATTGCTTCTGCTACAACAGCTAGTTTCTTTGCCTATATTTTCGCACTTTTCGGGGCTGAAGCGACGAAATTCAACTCTTTTCTTTCTTGGGCATCTAAGTTATTTGCCTCTTTTTTCCGAAACGTACCAGATATCGTTTGGTCGATGATTTTTCTCTTCTCATTTGGTATGAGCATTATGACCGGATTTTTAGCTTTGTTTTTTGTAACATTTGGAATGATGAATCGTGCTTTTATTGAAACAATTGATGAAACATCCAGTGAATCTGTTGAAGCATTGACCGCAACTGGTGCAAACTGGTGGCAGATCGTCGGACAAGCCATCTTTCCCAATAGCATTTCTGGGGTTATTTCCTGGGTACTGTACAGTATTGAAAATAATATTCGTAGTGCAACCTTGATTGGTATGCTTACAGGATCAGGAATTGGACACATCTTCAATCTCTATTATAAGAATCTTGATTATCATTCGTGTAGCTTGGTCGTCTTATGCATCATGGTAGTCGTACTGGTATTGGAAGGTATTTCCAATAGAGTAAGGAGGTCTATTCTATGAGTGAACGAGAGCTGCCACTAACGTTGAAAGATATAGAAGAAAAAAGAAAGGCTAAGTCAAAAGATTCATCTACTCAAAAAGTACAGAACCAAATGCATCCGATGCGCAATGTTTGGATTGTATTAATTTTATTAGTACTCACTAGTATTTACGCATTCATGAGTTTTGACTACGGCAACATCAATTGGAGCGAAGCAATCGCTACGACCTTTGCGAATTTGAAAATCATTTTCTTGGAGGCAGATCTGACAACGATAACTCTTGGTGAAGCATTGATCCAAGTGTTGATCACTTTCGCGATTGCCTTCTTGACTACTTTATTTTCCGCTATTGTGTCGTTTTTCTTAGGATTATTTGCCGCTAAGAATCTTGGTGGGGGGAAAACGTCTACTATTATTAAAACCTTTGTGGCCCTTATTCGGTCCATTCCAACCGTAATGTGGGTTCTTATTTTTGCGATTGTTGCTGGATTAGGAAGTGTCGCAGCAGTAATCGGTATCTCATTCCACTCGTTAGGGTACCTGACAAAAATGTTCTCTGAGACATTTGAAGACATGGATGAAGGTGTCACTGAAGCGTTGAAAGCAACTGGAGCAAGTTGGTGGCAAATTATCTTTCAAGGTGTATTGCCAAGTACGATTCGTTCGTTAAGTGCATGGACATTCATGCGACTTGAGATCAATTACATCATAGCTTTGGGAATGGGAGCAGCTGCTGGAGCCGGAGGAATTGGTTTTAATCTGTTTATGTCTGGTAATTTCTATTACAACATGCATGAAGTAGGAGCAATTACATTCTTGATTCTCATTACTTGTGTCTTGTTGGAAGCTATTTCGGTAAAAGTTAAGAGAAGTTTAGTAACGAAGTAATCATTTAAGGAGAATCAATTAATGAAAAAATACATGAAATGGTTGCTTGTATTTGGAGCACTTCTTGTTGTGTCTGGCTTAACTTATTTATCTGGTGATAGTTATAAAAGTGTGAATAATACTGATGACTACGAGGAAGTGATGGAACAAGATACCGCCTATATTTACTTTGGTCGGGAAACGTGTAAGTATTGCAAAGCTTTCGAACCACTTTTGGAAAACGCCATAAATGATACGAGTGCAACCGTTTATTACTATGACACCGATGAACACAATGGATCTGAGGATTTTCAAGACATCTTAGATGAGAATGAAGTTGTGACCGTTCCTAAATTAGTTAAGTTAGAAATGGGTGAAGTAGTCGATTATGTAGATCATACAGATTCTCAAGAATCAATTACAACACTATTGACTGCTAAATAAAAAATGAGGTCCTTGATGATTCGATTTGCATTGAATTATCAAAGGCTTTTTGTATGTCTAGCTAAATGAAAAGGCTAATAAACTTATTTTGACTATTGACAGGTTTATAAACTATCTGTTATTATTTGTTTAAGATTAAGAAATAATGAATTTTTAATGATAGAAATAAAGACTTTGATAAGGAAAGTAAGTCAGAAAATAATTTTTAGAAAGCCCGGATGATGGAAATGGGTAATGATAGTTCTGATGGAAAATGGCCTTTGAGTCGAGCAGTCGAGTGAGAGTTTCTTTTAGACTGTTACGGTAAGCACCCGTTATCTGATGCATCAGTTTACGATTTTTCATTTGTGGGATTGTGTACTGAATAAGGTGGAAATAGCGATATTTTCATAAACTAAGGTGGTAACACGGAATTTAAATGTCCGTCCTTTCTAGTCGAAAGACTAAGATTGGGCGGGCATTTTTTTGTTGTATAAATGAAAAGGGGGAATAGTAATGAAGAAATGGACATTGGGGATAAGCATTGTATTGGCAACAGGATTATTGATTGGATGTGGTACACAAGCAGAAGGAAATAACGGCTCAGATACTTCAGCAACCACACAAACTGTACAAGAAACAGGCGTTGGCGTGAGTGCTGAAATCACGACATTAGATACCACTCAGGCTACTGATCGCAATACCTTCACCGTTATCGAGCAAATATTTGAAGGATTGTACCGTTTCAATGCTGAAGATGAGCTTGAACTAGCTCTTGCAGCAGAACCGGCCATTATCAGTGAGGATGGCTTAACTTATACATTTAAGTTAAGAGAAGATGCAAAATGGTCTAATGGCACACCTGTAACTGCAAATGATTTTGTTTACGCCTGGGGGAAAATGGTAAATCCAGAATCATTGTCACCGAACGCTTACTTATTTGAAAATATCAAAAATGGTTCTGAAATTGTTAAGGGAGAAAAAGAACTGAGTGAATTTGGCGTTTCAGCAGTGTCAGACTATGAATTAAAAGTGGAATTAGAAGTTCCCAGACCTAATTTTTTGAGCCTATTAGCAATCGGGTGGTTCTTCCCACAAAATGAGGAGTTTGTGGAATCGCAAGGTGACAATTACGGACAAGATACGGATGCTATCATTTATAATGGACCGTTTACGTTAGTTGATTGGAAAGATGGCGCTACTAGCTGGGCTTACGAAAGAAACGAATCCTATTATGACAAAGATCAAATTGCTTTGGACAGAGTGAATGTTACAGTGGTTAAAGAAGTATCTACCGGATTGAACCTCTATGAAACCGGTGAGTTGGATGTTGTTACATTAACAGGAGATTACGCAAAACAATTTGAGAATGACGAAAATCTTGTCCGTAAACAAGAATTGGCTCTACAGTACTTAACTTACAATGCCGCAGAAAATAGTCCATTAAACAATGAACATTTAAGAAAAGCAATTGCTTTATCTATTGATAGAAAAGAATTGACGGAAAATGTGCTTGAAGATGGATCAGAACCTCTAGGAGGTTTAATACCACAAAAATTACTAACCAATCCTGAGACCAATGAAGATTTCCGTACAGACAATGGCTCTTTTAATGATTACGATGCTGAAAAAGCTAAAGCAGAATGGGCTCTGGCACAAGATAAATTAGGTAATATAGTAGAACTTGAATTATTGACAAACGATGATGCAACTTCTAAGAAAGTTGGTACCTATATCCAAAGTGAAGTTCAAGAACATCTCCCAGGGGTAACAGTCACCATTAGGAGTGTACCAAGTAACGTTGCCAAAACAGAACGAACTTCTGGCAATTATGACTTTTCAATAGCCGGATGGATAGCTGGTGATTTAGATCCAACAGGTTTCTTTGTTTTATTGGAAACAGATAGTCCTTATAACTATGGTGCTTATCAAAATGATGAATACCAAGCTTTAATAGATGAAAGTAAGACAACGTATGCTAATGATTCTAAAGTAAGATACGCCAATTTTTTGGAAGCAGAAAAAATTCTGATGGATACTGCTGCTTTCCAA